>JBOFCH010000121.1:0-6570 GCA_051645985.1 Plesiomonas sp.
TAACTGAGTTGTTGGAGCTGGTTGGCCTGGCGGATAAGCATGAAAGCTATCCGGCCAATCTATCTGGTGGACAAAAACAGCGGGTGGCGATTGCTCGGGCGCTGGCCTGTAATCCTAAAGTGTTGCTGTGTGATGAAGCCACCAGCGCATTAGACCCGGCCACCACGCGCTCGATTCTGGGGCTGCTCAAAGACATTAACCGCCGTTTGGGACTGACCATTTTATTGATCACCCATGAGATGGATGTGGTAAAGCGCATCTGCGATCAAGTAGCAGTGATCAGCGGCGGCCGCCTGATTGAGCAAGGGACGGTCAGTGAAGTGTTCTCACACCCTAAAACGCCGTTGGCGCAGCAGTTTATTCGCGCCACGCTGGACTTAGATATTCCGGCTGACTATGCCGAGCGTTTAACCGCAACACCACAGGCCGGTTATTTCCCGCTGGTACGCTTGGCCTTTTCCGGCCAATCCGTGGATGCACCTTTGCTCTCTAAACTGGCTCGTGAACAAGGAATTGATTGCAATATTCTGTGTGCCCAGATGGATTATGCCGGTGGCGTGAAATTTGGTGTCATGCTGGCCGAGCTAGAAGGCGACGACAGTCAGTATCATCAAGCCATTGATTATTTTACTCAGCATCATGTACAGGTGGAGGTACTCGGTTATGTCGCAAGCCATGCTTGAATTGTTGTTTAAGGCGCTCGGCGAGACCCTCACCATGGTGCTGGTTTCTGGCGCAATTGGGTTGGCGCTTGGGATCCCTCTGGGCGTGGTGCTGTTCATTACCAAACCGGGGCAAATCAAACAGCATGCGCTGCTGAATAAAGCGCTGGGTACGGTGGTCAATATTGGGCGCTCAGTCCCGTTCATTATTCTGATTGTGTCGATTATTCCGCTGACGCGCCTGCTGGTCGGCACCTCAATTGGCACCATGGCGGCGGTTGTGCCGCTGGCCATTGGCGCAACACCGTTTATCGCTCGTCTAGTGGAAGGCGCGTTGATGGAGATCCCATCCGGTCTGGTGGAAGCCGCGCGCGCCATGGGCGCTAGCCCGCTACAGATTATTGTCAAAGTCATGCTGCCGGAGGCACTACCGGGGATCATCAACGGGATCACTATCACGCTGGTAACCTTGGTGGGCTATTCAGCAATGGCCGGTGCCGTCGGTGGTGGTGGTTTGGGCGATGTGGGGATCCGGTATGGCTACCAACGTTTTGATGGTACGGTGATGTTAGTGGTGGTCGCCATACTGGTGGTGTTGGTACAACTGATCCAAAGCGCCGGTGAACGTCTGGTACGTGCCACGGATCATAAATAACCCAAGCAAAAAAACAGTGACACACTCTCTTATCGGTGAGGCGGCACGTCGCCATGACCGGGTTAACAAGATATTAAAGAAGGATATAGATAATGACACTGAAGTTTAAAACCCTCGTTCTGGTAAGTGCTCTGGCTGGTAGCCTGTTGCTGACCGCCTGTGGTCAAAAAGAAGCCGATAGCAACAAAATTAAAGTCGGCGTGATCTCTGGCGCAGAAGAACAAGTGGCAGAAGTGGCCAAGAAAGTCGCCAAACAGCAATATGGACTGGATGTCGAGCTGGTCAGTTTCAGTGACTACATTACCCCGAACGCGGCGCTGGCCGATGGCTCATTGGATGTGAACGCTTTCCAGCATAAGCCATATCTGGATCAACAAATTGCTGATCGTGGTTATAAGTTGGCTGTAGTAGGCAATACGTTTGTTTACCCGATTGCTGGCTATTCGAAGAAAATCAAAAACCTGAACGAGCTGGCGGATGGGGCCTCCGTCGCGCTGCCAAACGATCCAACTAATCTCGGCCGTTCACTGCTGCTGCTGCAAGCCCAAGGCCTCATCACGCTGAAAGACGGTAGCGGCCTGAATGCCACCTTGTTGGATGTCGCTAATAATCCGAAGAAACTGAAGCTGATTGAGCTGGAAGCACCGCAACTGCCACGCTCACTGGATGATGTGGATTTAGCGATCATCAACACCACCTATGCCAGCCAAATTGGGCTGACGCCACCGAAAGATGGCCTGTTTGTAGAAGACAAAGCTTCGCCGTATGTGAATCTGATTGTGGCGCGCGAAGATAATAAAAATGCCGACAATGTGCAGAAATTTGTGAAAGCCTTCCAGACTGAAGAGGTGTATCAGGCCGCCAATGAAGTCTTTAAAGGTGGGGTAGTTAAAGGCTGGTAATGCCCTATCACTGCCTTCCGTTGTTAGCCTTATATCCAGAGCGCCCTTGCGGCGCTCTTTTGGTTTATGGCGCTTTTGTTTACTATTGTCCGATAATGCTTGTCTGGTGATAGCCGGTGGCACGGATTTTAGCGCGCTTAAGCGCGCGTTATCGCATCTATGCATCCCGTCTGATCATTATTTTGTGTGCGCTCTTACTTAACCTGAGTACGGATACCGGAATGTCTAAATCGATTCTGCTGTTTGCCGCCGCCACCCTGCTGGCCGGTTGTGCCACTCATTACAATGTGGACAGTAATCTTAATCCACAGAATGTGAAAACCTATTTTGCCCCGAGTACCATTGCGCTCTATGAAAAAAGCAGTGAACTCGAGGGAGTGGAATATAAGAATATTGGCCATGTACAAGGCGATGTTTGTCAAACCGACGGCCGCGATAAACCGGCCAGCCTGATTGAGGCTCGCAATGTCACACTGCGCAAGGTGCAAGAGATGGGCGGCAACGGTTTGCTGCTGAATCAATGCCTGATGCTGACCGGTGTGCCGGGCTGCGAGCAACTGGCGCTGTGCCAAGGCTCCGCCATTATTGTGAATAAATGATCTTGAATTGATAGCTGTGAGGTGATGCTGTTGGATCTTTTCCCTGAACCGTTAACCCTAACGCCGATTGGCGTGATCCAGTCACCTTATAAAGAGAAGTTTGCCGTACCGCGCCAACCGGGATTGGTGCAAGACGGTTATGGCGAACTGCGTTTGCTGCCACCGTATAATCAACCGGACGCGGTGCGTGGCTTAGAGCAGTTTAGCCATATCTGGTTGGTGTTTGTGTTTCACCAGACTCAAGAGCAAGGCTGGCGCCCGACCGTGCGACCACCGCGGTTAGGCGGCAATGAGCGCTTAGGCGTCTTTGCTACCCGCTCGACGTTTCGCCCTAACCCTATTGGGCTATCGAAAGTGGCGCTGCGTGGCATTAAAGTGCGCGATGGCGAAGTGTATCTGGAGCTGGGCAGCGTAGATCTGGTGGATGGCACGCCGGTGCTGGATATCAAACCGTATCTGCCATATGTAGACAGCCAACCCGATGCCCGCGCCGGTTTTGCCCAAGAGGCGCCTCATACCGATATGCAGGTTCTGTTCAGCCCAATGGCCGAGCAGATGTTGCAGCAAGAGTCGCGCCGCTATCCACAGTTACGCCGTTTTATCAGCGAGGTGCTGGTGCAAGATCCACGCCCGGCCTATCGTAAACAACAGACGGATGCGCGCGAATACGCGGTCCATTTACTGGACTTTAATGTCCGCTGGCAAGTCACCGGCACCCAAACGACGGTGTTGATGATAGAAAAGCGCAGCTGATTTGAGCAAAGAGGCTTTTTGGCCTCCCGCCACACTGCTAAACTAGCCGCTTTCCGATTTTGTCTGAATCACTCACGGAATCTATCCATGCGTACCAGTAATTATCTGCTCTCCACTTTGAAGGAGACTCCGTCCGACGCCGAGGTTATCAGCCACCAGCTGATGCTCCGTGCCGGCATGATCCGTAAATTAGCTTCCGGCCTGTACACCTGGCTGCCGACCGGTCTGCGCGTACTGAAGAAAGTTGAAAACATCGTACGTGATGAAATGAACAAAGCCGGGGCGATTGAAGTGTCCATGCCGGTGGTTCAGCCGGCTGACCTGTGGGTAGAAACCGGCCGCTGGGAGCAATACGGCCCGGAGCTGCTGCGGATCGCAGATCGTAACGAGCGTCCATTCGTGCTGGGTCCGACTCACGAGGAAGTGATCACGGATCTGATCCGTAACGAAGTGTTCTCCTACAAGCAACTGCCGCTGAATCTGTTCCAGATCCAGACCAAGTTCCGTGATGAAATTCGCCCACGTTTCGGTGTGATGCGCGCCCGTGAATTCTTGATGAAGGATGCATACTCCTTCCATACCTCTCAGGACTCCTTGCAGGTCACCTACGACAAGATGCATGCCGCTTACAGCGCCATCTTCTCGCGTATGGATCTGGATTTCCGCCCAGTGCTGGCTGACACCGGTTCTATCGGTGGTAGCTCTTCACACGAATTCCACGTACTGGCCAAGAGCGGTGAAGATGATATCGCCTTCTCTGATGCGTCTGACTACGCGGCGAATGTGGAGATGGCGGAAGCTATCATGCCAACCGGCGAGCGCGCGGCACCAAGCGAAGCAATGCGTTTGGTCGATACCCCGAACGCCAAAACCATCGCCGAGCTGACCGAGCAGTTCAATCTGCCGGTTGAGAAGACCGTGAAAACCTTGGTGGTACGTGCCGCCGAAGGCAGTGGCCACAAGCTGGTTGCGCTGTTGGTTCGTGGCGATCACGAGCTGAATGAAATCAAAGCGCAGAAGCTGCCACTGGTTGCCGATCCGCTGGAAATGGCTGACGAAGCCGAGATCCGCGCTGCCATCGGTGCTGGCCCGGGTTCACTGGGGCCAGTAAACCTGCCATTGCCAATCATTGCCGACCGCGCCGTGATCATGCTGAGCGATTTTGCGGCTGGTGCGAACCAAGATGGTAAGCACCTGTTTGGTATCAATTGGGAGCGCGACCTGCCTCTGGCTGACGTAGCGGATATCCGTAACGTGGTTGAGGGCGATCCAAGCCCAGATGGTCACGGTACCCTGCAAATCAAACGCGGTATCGAAGTCGGTCACATCTTCCAGCTGGGTAGCAAGTACTCCGAAGCGATGAAAGCCTGCGTACAGGGCGAAGATGGCCGTAACCAGACTATGCTGATGGGTTGCTACGGTATCGGTGTCTCCCGTGTGGTGGCCGCGGCTATCGAGCAAAACCATGACGATCGCGGCATTATCTGGCCGGATGCGATTGCACCGTTCCATGTAGCCATTCTGCCAATGAACATGCACAAATCTTACCGTGTACAAGAAGTGGCGGAAAAGCTGTACCAAGAGCTGCAAGCAGCCGGTATTGATGTGCTGATGGATGACCGTAAAGAGCGTCCGGGTGTAATGTTTGCTGACATGGAGCTGATTGGCATTCCGCACGTGGTGGTGATCGGCGATCGCAACCTCGACAACAATGAGCTGGAATATAAGCAGCGCCGTAGCGGCGAGAAGCAGATGATCAAGAGTGATGACATTCTGAGCGTACTGCTTGCGAACATTAAGCGCTAAAACGCGGCCTAACAGCCGGCGCTGTAACGCCTAATACCAGAGACAAAGAACCCCGCCGGATATCCGAGCGGGGTTCTTTTTTATCTCACGGATTCAACGATGATCCATTTATGTGTCACTCTTCCTCGGACTGGCACTGCTCAGATGGAACAAACCCTTCCACGCTATCAACCACCAGCACCGAACTGGCTGATGTCGCATCGCTATCGCTACCTTTATCAAGCTTATCGGGCTTATCGGCAAAATGCGCTGACAGCTCAACTAACAGCGGCTTGGGCTGGCCTTTGTTATTCTGACTTTTGCTGTGCAGCCCTTGGGCCGCTTTGCGATAGGCCGCTTGCAACGCTTTTGCTTCCCCTTGCAAGGTGAACGTCAAACCGGTAGCACAATCTTGCAACACGGCTCCGGAAGCGCGCGGGCTGTACATACCACGCACCGACATCGGATCGCTCGGCAAAGCCACCTCCGCCCCCTGCAAAACATACTGCTGTTCATCAGGCAATGGCTTACCGTCTTGAGCCAGCATCAGCAAGCTGTCTGGGCGTACCCGATAGCTTTGCGCGTCACCACTGCTGGAAGTCAGGATCAGCGTTTCGCCTTGTCGTGACCAACGGCCGTAATCGGCAAACAGTTGCCCACTACGCCCTTGCAAGTAGGTATCAGTTTCCACAAAACTGCCGTCATCATTTAGACGGATCCGCGTATCGATACCATCGCAATCAGTACACGGCAGCACTCCTTGGTAACCTTCAAACAAGGTGGCCGGAACACTGTCCGCGGTGGGGTGGCTATCAGCAGCCTGCACGGCCGGGATACTCAGGCTAACAATGACAGACAGGGCCAACGCACTGCGCAAAAAAGAGGATGCCATAACGTGCTCCTGTTCTCTGAATTGACTCTACCCCTTAAGGATACCGTCTGCGGCCACTCTCTACCATGCTGTTTTCAGCGTGCGTTACCACGGTAGGCCGCGCGTTGGGCGCATTTTTGTGTAATCAGTGGTATTAAGATATAACAGCGCATGACGATTTCTCATTTTCATGCAGGAGTAATGCTATGTTGCAGTATGGCGAAAGAATCCGCCGGGCATATGCACAGATTGGCAGCGGAGAGCTAGGTTATATTCCGGATGCACTACACTGTGTACTGGAGACATTAAACCGGATAGCGGAAGATCCGGCCGTACCGGAGAC
>JBOFCH010000122.1:0-2163 GCA_051645985.1 Plesiomonas sp.
TGTGGCAGGATGCGTTCCGCCGCTTTAAAAGCAACCGGGCGGCGATGATCAGCTTGATGATTTTATCGCTGATCACCTTGTATGTGCTGTTCGGGCCATCTTTGTCGCCGTTTGCCTTTGATGAAACCGATTGGAGCGCGATGAGCATCGCGCCCGCACTGGAGGGGAATCACTACTTCGGTACTGACTCGCTCGGTCGCGATCTGTTTGTCCGTACCGCCTTGGGTGGCCGAATTTCCCTGATGGTGGGTCTGGCCGGTGCGCTGGTGGCGGTGCTGTTTGGCACTCTGTATGGCGCGACCTCCGGCTATCTGGGTGGACGGGTTGATTCACTGATGATGCGGGTGTTGGAAATTCTCAACGCCTTCCCATTCATGTTCTTCGTGATCTTGCTGGTGACCTTGTTTGGCCGCAATATCTTCTTGATCTTCGTGGCGATCGGTATGGTGTCATGGCTGGATGTGGCGCGGATCGTGCGCGGCCAGACCTTGAGCCTCAAGCGTAAAGAGTTTATTGAGGCGGCGTTGGTGTGCGGGGTGTCGTCACGCAATATCGTGATACGTCATATCGTGCCGAATGTGCTGGGGGTCGTGGTCATTTATGCCTCGTTGCTGGTACCGGGGATGATCTTATTTGAATCCTTCTTAAGCTTCTTAGGGCTTGGGGTTCAAGAGCCGATGACCAGCTGGGGCGCTCTGCTGCAAAGCGGTGCCACTACCATGGAAGTGGCGGTATGGCAGCTGTTGATCCCCGCTTGTTTTCTGATCATTACGCTGTTTTGTTTCAACTTTATCGGTGACGGGCTGCGTGATGCCCTCGATCCGAAAGATCGTTAAGTCAGGGAGTACCGTATGAAGTTGTTGGATGTCAAAGATCTGCGGGTCACCTTTGCTACGCCGGACGGTGATGTGACGGCGGTTAACGATCTGAATTTCTCCTTGAGCGCCGGTGAGACGCTGGGGATTGTCGGTGAATCTGGCTCTGGCAAGTCGCAGACCGCGTTTGCCATCATGGGACTACTGGCGAAAAATGGCACGATTGGTGGTTCAGCCACGTTTATGGATAAGGAAATCTTGAATCTACCGGAGTCGCAGCTTAACCGTCTGCGTGCGCAAGAGATTGCCATGATTTTCCAAGATCCGATGACCTCGCTGAACCCGTATATGCGCGTCGGTGAGCAGCTGATGGAAGTGCTGATGCTGCACAAGGGCGTCAGCCGCGCACAAGCGTTCGAGCAATCGGTGCAGATGTTGGATGCGGTAAAAATGCCGGAGGCACGCAAGCGGATGAAGATGTATCCGCACGAGTTTTCCGGCGGGATGCGCCAGCGGGTGATGATTGCCATGGCGCTGCTGTGCCGACCCAAACTGCTGATTGCCGATGAACCGACCACCGCGTTGGATGTGACGGTGCAGGCACAGATCATGGAGCTGCTGAACGAGCTGAAACGCGAGTTCAATACCGCCATTATCATGATCACTCACGATCTGGGCGTGGTTGCGGGGATCTGTGACAAGGTGCTGGTGATGTATGCCGGTCGTACCATGGAATATGGTATGGCGCGCGATATTTTCTACCGTCCGAGCCATCCGTATTCGATTGGTCTGCTGAACGCCGTGCCGCGTTTGGATAGCAGCGGTAGTGAGCTGTCCACCATTCCGGGTAATCCGCCAAACTTGCTGCGTTTGCCGAAAGGTTGTCCGTTTCAGGAGCGCTGCTTGAAGGTGGGCGATATTTGCCGTCAACAAAGTCCGGCGTTGGTGTCATTTGGGCAAGGGCGTGAGCGCGCCTGTCACTGGAACTGGGAGGAGGCATGATGATGAATAACGTAACTGCTGCCGGTTCTAAGGCGATGGGATCTCACGCGGTGGATGTAAATGTTGTAGCTGATACTGCCGGGCGACATACGGATCAACACGCAGACAAAAAAGTGCTGCTGGAAGTGTCGGATCTGAAAGTCCACTTTGATATCAAAGATGAGAAAGCCTGGTTCTGGGAACCAGTGCAAAAACTCAAAGCAGTGGATGGCGTGACCTTACGTTTGTACGAAGGGGAAACGCTGGGTGTGGTGGGGGAGTCGGGTTGTGGTAAGTCGACCTTTGCCCGCGCCATTATCGGTCTGGTGAAAGCGACTGCCGGGAATGTGGTATGGCTGGGACAGGA
>JBOFCH010000123.1:0-1931 GCA_051645985.1 Plesiomonas sp.
AGTTGGCGCGCCGGATGCTAGGGGAGAGTGAATCAACAAAAGGAGTGCCGTGTGCAGGCTTATGATGTGGTGATTATTGGCGGCGGTATGGTGGGATTGACCGTTGCCGCGGCCTTGCATGACAGCGGATTACGTCTGGCGGTGCTGGAAGGTCAGCAGCCGCCAACCACGCTGTCCGCACAACCGGACGTGCGTGTCTCGGCCATTAATTTGGCCAGCCAGAATATTTTGCAGCGTCTGGGCGTTTGGCCGGCCATCAAGGCGCGTCGCAGCACCCCGTATGCTCGGATGGAAGTGTGGGAGCAAGACAGTTTTGGCCGCATCGCCTTTGCCGCTAACGAGATCAACGCACCGCACTTGGGGCACATCATTGAAAACGCAGTGATCCAGCAGGCGCTGTGGGAGCATGTCAGCCGTTTGGATGGGGTGACACTGCTGGCACCCGCACAGCTGAAACAGGCTGCCTTTGGTGAAAATGAAGCCTTTTTAACCTTGGATGATGGCCAGATGCTAACCACCCGTTTGCTGGTGGGGGCGGATGGGGCGCACTCTTGGTTGCGTCAGCAAGCGGATATTCCGCTCACGTTTTGGGATTATGGTCACAGTGTGCTGGTGGCTAATATCCGCGTGGCCGAAGGGCATGACCACTGTGCGCGGCAGGTTTTTCGTCCGCAAGGGCCACTGGCCTTTTTACCGCTTAGCGAGCCAGATCTGTGTTCGATTGTCTGGTCATTGCCACCACAAGAGGCGGCGCAGTTGCAGGCATTGCCGGTCGAGCAGTTCAATGCGCATCTGAGCGCCGCGTTTGATGTGCGTTTGGGACTGTGTGAGCTGGTCTCTGAGCGTCAGGTGATCCCACTGACCGCCCGTTATGCACGTAGTTTTGCGGCCCATCGGGTGGCGTTGGTGGGCGATGCGGCACATACCATTCATCCACTGGCCGGGTTGGGCGTCAATCTGGGGTTGCAAGATGCGGCTGCATTGGCGCAGGAGATTGTTCGTTTACACCAACATGGACGTGATATCGGTCTGCATGCGCATCTGCGTCGCTATGAACGTTGGCGTAAAAGCGAAGCAGCGTTAATGCTGGCAGCGATGCAGGGGTTTCGCGATCTGTTTGCTGGCGCGAATCCGGCGAAAAAGTTGTTGCGTGATGTCGGGTTGATGCTGGCCGGGCAGTTACCGGGCGTCAAGCCACAGCTGATCCGTCATGCTTGTGGCTTAAGTGGTGAACTGCCAGAGTTAGCCCGTCCTTAATGCTGTGTGGTCTTTCTTACGACATCGTGTTCGACCTGATGTGGCTGCGCAACAGTGACCGTGAGGTGTGACAAGCGGCGCGTAACCAGCAGCGCGTGATGTCGTTTAGAGCCTGTATTGTTCAGAGAAAGTCGGTGCTAAGCCGGTGATCCTGTGCAATCAGGCTCACCGGCTTTATTTTTGTCTTCTGTCTTCTGTCTTCTGTCTTCTGTCTTCTGTCTTCTGTCTTCTGTCTTCTGTCTTCTGTCTTCTGTATCCCTTGTTTATGTTTTTTGGCTCTGATTTTTTTAGGGTGACCGCGTGGGGAG
This sequence comes from Plesiomonas sp., assembly GCA_051645985.1. Classification (GTDB taxonomy): domain Bacteria; phylum Pseudomonadota; class Gammaproteobacteria; order Enterobacterales; family CAMTGL01; genus Plesiomonas. The sequence continues at coordinate 1,566 of JBOFCH010000123.1, forward strand.
TGATCCGGCATTTGATCCGGCTCACTGCCTGTTATTTATCCGATAGGGTTCTAGGACAAGCCAGCATATAATCTGTTAACGTTTTAATATCAATACCAAGATGCATTTGTAACATAACGGTAGGATACTTGGCGTTACCGAGGATGGGCGGAGAAACCGCGTGCTCATCGCCCAACATGGAATTTGGCGGCCGCGGAGTGGGGCATACCGCCGCATACACTACAGAAAAAGGATGGCTATCATGGCAAAGCACACGCCTCTTTACCGGCAGCATCTGGATGCCGGTGGACGCATGGTTGACTTCCACGGTTGGGAGTTGCCACTGCACTATGGCTCACAGCTGGAAGAGCACCATCAAGTTCGCCG
>JBOFCH010000124.1:0-1516 GCA_051645985.1 Plesiomonas sp.
GGTTTGCGTGGTGGCAGAGAATTTACAACGCCTAGGCAATACGCTAACGGCCGCCAGTAACCACTATAATAAAACCGTCACTGCGTTAGCAGGGCGGCAGGGGTTGCATGGCAAAGTGGAGCGTTTTCAGCGTTTGTCCTCCAACATTACCCGTAGTATGCCAGGATTGGAGCCATTAAATGCGGATTTTGAACAGGAACGTTTGGCGCTGATGACAGACAGCGGAGCGGAATAGTGGCGAAATACGCGTCATAAAACAGCAAATAAAAAAGAGGCTTACGCCTCTTTTATTTATTGTGATTGGCAGTGAGGCTTAAACTCACCATCAACCATCAACCATCAACCATCAACCATCAACCATCACAGATCATCAGTGCGCAATATAAACACCACCGCGTAACCCACTGTGGCTGAACAGAACCTGCCACAACTGAATATCGCGTGCACGGAACGCTCCTGCACAAGCATTCAGGTAATAGCGGAACATACGGTAGAAGCGTGGCGAGTAGTTATCTTTGATGGAATCCCACGCATTGACGAAATTTTCATCCCATGCCATTAGTGTTTTGTCATAATCAGCACCAAAGTTATGCCAATCTTCCATAATTAGATGGTCTTCAGCTTCTTCTGCAATCTGACGAATTGATGGTAAACACCCGTTCGGGAAGATGTACTTGCTGATCCACGCATCGGCTTTGATCCCCGAAGTATTACTGCCGATGCAGTGCAACAAGAACAAGCCCTCTTTTTTCAGGCAGCGGTTTACCACATTGAAATAAGTGCGGTAGTTTTTCGGCCCCACGTGCTCGAACATACCGACGGAAACAATCCGGTCGAACTCCTCACTCAGATCTCGGTAATCTTGCAAAATAATCTGTACCGGTAAGCCTTCACAACGTTGTTGTGCCAGCTGTTGCTGCTCTTTGGAAATAGTCACTCCAACTACACTGACACCGTATTCTTTGGCCATGTAGGCAGCCAGACCGCCCCAACCACAGCCAATATCCAGCACTTTCATGCCCGGCTTAAGTTGCAGTTTTTCGCAGATCATCTTTAACTTGGCTACCTGCGCATCGGCCAGTGTGTCGACGTCTTTCCAGTAAGCACAAGAGTACTGCATGTTCGGGTCGAGCATAGCGTTGAACAGATCATTGCCCAGATCATAATGCTCTTTACCAACCTGCCAAGCACGGTGGCGAGTTTGCATGTTAAAGACTCGCGCCCGTAAAATACGCAAAATGTCTTTCAGATGAGAGGGCAGCTGCTGATCGAGCTTGGCGGTCAGTACCTTATCAAAGAACATATCTAACCGGTCACATTCCCACCAGCCATCCATATAACTTTCGCCCAAGCCCAAAGAGCCTTCTTGCAAAATACGCATCAGCGTGTCGGGATGCTTGATCTGCATATCAAAAGGGCGGCTTCCATTGATTGTAATACCGGCTTTATCCAGCAATTCAGTGGCAATTCGGTTCCAATGATCCGGTTTAATCTCTGCACACACTAGCTCGTCTGT
>JBOFCH010000125.1:0-2530 GCA_051645985.1 Plesiomonas sp.
GTGTGCGCCCATTGCGGGCACCAGATAGTTAGTGCGTCCCAGTACATAACCGATCGGCAGGCCAATCAGCCAGTAAGAGATGAACGTAATCACAAAAATGGCTCGGGTATCTTTGTAACCGCGCAGAACGCCACTGCCGACAACCTGAATGGAGTCGGAACACTGGTAAATACCGGCAAAAACCATCAACTGCATCGCGACATGGATCACCTGCGGATCGCTGTTGTAAATATTGGCGATACTTTCGCGGAACAAAATGGTCAAAATAGCGGTAGACATGGCTAACATAAAACCGACGACCAGCCCAGTAATGGCGGCCACCCGAGCATCATCGGGAGATTTCTCACCCAGACGATGGCCCACCCGAATAGTGACCGCAATCCCCATGGATAACGGCAGCATAAAGACCATTGAGCTGAAATTCAGGGCTATCTGGTGTCCGGCAACAATAGTGGTACCCATCGGTGATACCAGCAGGGCGACAACAGCAAACAACGTGACCTCAAAGAACATCGCCATCGCTATTGGAAAGCCAAGACGAGTCAGCTTGATCAGCGTTTGTGTATCCGGTTTTTCCCAGCCATCAAACGCCTTGATATCACGGTAGTTACGGGCTTTGGTCACATAGAGCAGCATCATCACAAACATAGACCAGTACACCATCGCGGTTGCAACACCACAACCAACACCACCGAGGGCAGGTGCACCGAATTTACCGTTAATGAAGATATAGTTCACCGGAATGTTAATCAGCAAGCCGACAAAACCAATCACCATGCCCGGCTTGGTTTTAGACAAACCTTCATTAAAGGAACGAAGAACGGCGAACATCAGATAGCCCGGTACACCCCACATGATCACTTGCAAGTAACGCACAGTCAGATCGGTCAGGTGCGGATCGATATCCATCTGCTCGACAATAATCCGGCTGCCATACAGAACCAGCATGATTGGGATGGAAACCAGCCAAGACAGCCAGAAACCTTGACGAACCTTATGACCAATACCATCGCGTCGGCCGGAGCCGTTAAGTTGTGCGATCACTGGCGTCAGCGCCATCAGTAAACCGTGACCAAATAAAATGGCCGGTAACCAGATAGATGAGGCGACCGCTACCGCCGCCATATCTGCTGCACTGACCTTACCGGCCATCACAGTATCAATAAACCCCATAGAGGTTTGGGCAACCTGTGCAATCAGCACTGGAATTGCCAGTTTAAGCAAGCTTTTTGCTTCTATACGGTATCTCTGCACAAAAACTCCGAAAGAAAAAACAACGCAAAGCGACAGCAGGGAAAGTGATCCCTTATTTTGTGCTTTCGCAGAGCTATTTGTAGGCTCTGCGTAATTTATAGAAAGGAAACGGCTAATATGTTACCAGTAAATTCAGCGGTGTGGTGCTATTTTCGGCTGTTAAAAATTAGCCGGTTAGCCGCCTAGAATAAGATGCATAAGTGTGACTACATCGGTGTGACATTGTAAATAAATAGCTTGGTGGCGCGCACGGAGCGTGCCGAGGTTGAAAGTGGGGAGAACGTTACAAACGTTACAATTGTTGTAATGGAGTTGTAATAAAGAACGATCGGTTTGGCGTTGTCCTGCTTGGCTGGAGTTATATTTGGCATCGCCACATCAGCTTGTTATAGCGAACCTATCTGCTGATGTGGCTGTTTTATGGATGTTGATTAGTCGATTACTTTTTTTGCCGTAAATTTTTCGGTCGCAAACGATGGCCAACGACGCAACAAATGTAAGGCTGGCCGCTCCAGATAGCGATAAGTCAATGCCGATAAGCCTAATAAAATTACCGTAAACAATGCGATAGCTGATAGCAACGCCGAGATCGAGGTTTGAGCGTACCACCAGCGTAGCGCTGCCGGATCAAAATGATGTAGCGCATCGACCCCCACCAGCAAAATCACCACGTGCCACAGATACACCGAATAGGAAATATCGCCTAGAAAGCGAGTTAGTCGATTATCAAAGAGGCGCATAAACCAAGAGTGGCGAGCATTTTGGTTGGCCGCACTGAGTACCAGACAGATGAACAGCAGATAGACTGCCATATTGAGATGCGGCGTTTGCCCGAGGTGTAACAGATAAAGGATCGCGCCGGTAATGGCAAACAAGCAAACATCATGATTCAGTGCATTTTTCAACCACAGTGGCAGCGAGAGCTGGCATAGCCACATTCCTGTCGTAAAGCCGCATAAGGCTCGAAACAGAGCGTGAGGGCCAGAGGTAATGTCGATAGTCCCGGTTTGTAATGTCATCTGGTATAAAACAAATAACATCAAGAACGGCAGCCATACATTACGCTTTGCGCCATAAGGCAGTAGACCGATGATCAGTGGGAAAAGCATATAACAGAGCCACTCGACACTGAGTGACCAGCCAGGAAAGTTCCAACTCAGTGACAATCTTCCCAAGCCTTGCAACAGAAATACGTTGGCTGGCAGGGCGCTCAGATGATTAAACGGCCCTTGAAACGCGGGGATACCGGTAAATCCCCATTCATGCAGGAGTGGGC
>JBOFCH010000126.1:0-2567 GCA_051645985.1 Plesiomonas sp.
GGCCGGTCAAATCACCTTTCTGTCCAACAGTAAATACCGTACCCATCTGGCGCAATGTGCGGCCAGTGCTGTTGTTTTAACAGCAGACGATGTACCATTTTGCACCACCAATGCATTGGTCGTTGCTAATCCTTATCTGGCCTATGCTTTATTGGCGCAGTATATGGATACAACGCCGCAACCGGCACAGGATATTGCTCCCAGTGCTGTGATCGCGGACAATGTGCAGCTGGGCCAGAATGTGTCCATCGGCGCCAACGCTGTGATCGAGTCCGGTGTAGTTCTGGGTGACGGTGTGGTGATCGGGGCGGGTTGCTTTGTTGGCAAACAGACCCAAATTGGTGCCGGTACACGCCTGTGGGCGAATGTTACTGTGTATCACGGCATCACCATTGGTGAACAGTGCCTGATCCAAGCTGGTACAGTGATCGGGGCCGATGGGTTCGGCTATGCCAATGATCGTGGTCGCTGGATTAAAATCCCACAACTGGGTGGTGTGCGCATCGGAAACCGGGTTGAGATCGGGGCGTGTACCTGTATTGACCGTGGCGCCTTGGAAGACACCGTGATTGAAGACGGTGCGATTATTGATAATTTATGCCAGATTGCCCATAACGTGGTGATCGGTGAAAATACCGCCGTTGCTGGCGGTGTTATTATGGCGGGCAGTCTGAAGATTGGCCGTCATTGTATGATTGGTGGTGCCAGCGTGATCAATGGTCACATGGAAATTTGCGATAAAGTCACTGTCACCGGTATGGGTATGGTGATGCGCCCCATTAGTGAACCGGGAATGTATTCGTCCGGTATTCCGCTACAAAACAACAAAGCTTGGCGTAAAACCGCCGCTTTGGTGATGAACATTGATGAGATGCACAAACGTCTCAAAGCTGTGGAGCGGAAACTGGAAAAAGAAAGCAACGAGTAAGCGCATTTTCGCCCGTTGCTGCTGTCCCGCCGGGGCAGCCGCTGAAGTAGACTGACGGCCTGCCATGCGTGCAGGCCGTGTTATTCCTGACGTAACCCGAATACCTATTCCCGCTCAGATGATAAGAGACAGGAACATTATCTTGACGACTCAAGCAAACTCATTACAGATCGAAGAAATTCTGGACCTTTTACCGCACCGTTATCCGTTCTTATTGATTGATCGGGTGCTGGATTATAAAGAAGGTGAATACCTGCATGCGCTGAAAAACGTTTCTGTGAATGAGCCGTTTTTCCAAGGGCACTTCCCGCAAAAGAAAGTGTTTCCAGGTGTGTTAATTCTGGAAGCGATGGCTCAGGCGACTGGTGTGCTGGCATTTAAAACCTTCGGCAAGCCAAACGGTAACGAGCTGTATTACTTTGCCGCGATTGATAATGCACGCTTCAAACGTCCGGTCACTCCGGGTGACCAGATGATCTTTGAAGTACAGTTCCTAAAAGAGCGCCGGGGTATTGCGCGTTTCACCGGGGTTGCCAAAGTGAACGGCGAAGTCGTGTGTGAAGCTGACTTAATGTGTGCACGTCGAGAGGTGTAATCCGTGATTCATGAAACGGCCTTCATTCATCCTTCTTCTATCGTTGAGGAAGGGGCAGTAATCGGTGCGGGTGTGCAGATCGGCCCGTTTTGTGTGGTTGGCGCCGATGTTGAAATTGGCGAAGGCACCGTACTGAAATCCCACGTGGTGGTGAACGGCCATACCCGTATCGGACGTGATAACCAGATTTATCAGTTTGCGTCGATCGGCGAAGCCAATCAGGATAAAAAATATCACGGTGAACCGACGCGTACCGAAATCGGCGATCGTAATGTGATCCGCGAAAGTGTCACCATCCATCGCGGCACCGTACAGGATACCGGGATCACCCGTGTGGGTAATGATAACCTGCTGATGATCAATGCCCATATCGCGCATGACTGCGTGGTAGGGAATAACTGTATTTTTGCCAACAATGCGACACTGGCCGGCCACGTGGAAGTGGAAGACTTTGCTATCGTGGGCGGGATGTCAGCAATTCACCAGTTCTGCCGTATCGGTCAGCATGTGATGCTGGGCGGTGGCTCGATTGTGGTGCAAGATGTGCCGCCATTTGTGATGGCGCAGGGCAACCATGCCGCGCCGTTTGGCGTTAACATCGAAGGTTTGAAGCGTCGTGGTTTTGAAAAGCCGACCCTGCATGCGATCCGCAATGCGTATAAGCTGATTTATCGCAGCGGTAAGACACTGGACGAGATCCGTCCGGAGCTGGTTGAGCTGGCTAACGTACATGCGCCGGTACAGGCGTTTATTGACTTCTTGGCGCAATCGCAGCGCGGAATTATCCGTTAATTCAATACTATGCCTCAACAATATATGTCTCAACACTATGCAGCCTGAGCAGACATCGTTACCGGTCACGCAACCTCTGGTGATTGGCATCGTCGCCGGAGAGACCTCCGGCGACATTCTCGGGGCCGGTTTGATCCGCGCCCTGCGCGCCCAGCACCCGGATGCCCGTTTTGTCGGCATTGCCGGCCCGCGTATGCAGGCCGAAGGGTGTGAAAGCTGGTTTGATATGGAAGAGTTGGCCATCATGGGGCT
>JBOFCH010000127.1:0-5076 GCA_051645985.1 Plesiomonas sp.
AGATCTATGAAGATCAGCTCAATACTCTGCATGCCGATAGCCGCCGCTTAGGCACCGCCGGCGAGAAACTGGATCTGGCGCTGTTGGTCGACGGTTTGCAGGCCGAGCGCGAGCAAGGGATCACCATCGATGTGGCTTACCGCTATTTCTCGACCGAAAAGCGCAAGTTCATCATCGCCGATACCCCCGGCCATGAGCAGTACACCCGGAATATGGCCACCGGAGCGTCAACTTGCGATCTGGCGATCTTGCTGATCGACGCGCGCAAAGGTGTGTTGGCGCAGACCCGTCGCCACAGTTTTATCGCCAATTTGCTGGGGATCCGACACTTGGTGGTGGCGGTCAATAAAATGGATCTGGTGGATTATGATCCGCAGGTGTTTGCCCAGATCAGCGCAGATTATCAGGCGTTTGCCGCACGCTTAAACCCGGATCTGCACATCACCTTACTGCCCCTCTCGGCGCTGGATGGTGATAACGTGGTGCAGCGCGGGCAGGCGCTGAGCTGGTTTGATGGCCCGACCTTGCTAGACGTGCTGGAAAACGTCGAAGTCAGTCGCGAGCGGGCAGCCGGAGCGCTGCGTTTTCCGGTGCAGTATGTGAACCGTCCGGATCGCGATTTTCGCGGTTATGCCGGTACGGTTTCCTCCGGGATTGTTCAGGTTGGGCAAGCGGTTAAAGTCTTGCCGTCTGGTGTGCGCTCCGAGATAGCCCGGATCGTGACCTTTGATGGCGATCTGTCACAGGCGGTGCCAGGGCAAGCGGTGACCGTGGTATTGCGTGATGAGGTCGATATCAGCCGTGGCGATCTGTTGGTCGCAGTCGATGATCCGCTCAGTGTCAGCCGCCAGGTGGCGGCAGATGTGGTGTGGATGACCGAACAACCGCTGCGGATCGGAGATACCTATGACATCAAACTGGCTGGTCGCAAGACGCAGGCACGGATCACGGCTATCCGCCATCAGGTGGATATTAATAACCACGAACGCCATGCTGCCAGTGAACTACCGCTTAACGGGATCGGTCAGGTGGAGCTGGTGTTCAGTGAGCCACTGGCTCTGGAGCCTTATCGCACTAGCCAAGACAGCGGCAGTTTCATCTTTATCGATCGCCTAAGCAATGTCACGGTTGGGGCCGGATTGGTGGAGAGTACGCTGGGCGAGTCGGCGCGTGGCAGTCAACACTACAGCGCGTTTGAGCTGGAGCTGAACGCGTTGATCCGCCGTCAGTATCCACACTGGCAGGTGCGTGATATCAGTCAGGATTAACGGCTTCCGTTTGGCGGTACTATTATTACCACCACCTACTACTACCGCCACCTGCTACCACCACCACCGCCGATATACCACTTGTGATGTCGCATATCGGCGATTCAATTAATGGGATCACATCGTTACAAGGAGCGCGCGATGTCCGCGACCGAACATTCATCGACTGAACATTCAGCGACCGAGCACTCAGCGAATGTGGCTAGAGCGACTCATCAGGCTACTGCCGCCACCTTACCGACCGGCGTTGCCACCGAGCACGGGGCCATCTGGCAATCGCACGTGATCGATCGTCGCCAGCGTGAGCAGCTCAATGGCCATCGCGGCGCGATTATCTGGTTTACCGGCCTGTCTGGCGCGGGCAAATCGACGCTGGCGGGTGCCTTGGAGCAGGCACTGTTTCGTCAAGGCGTGCATACTTACCTATTGGATGGCGATAATGTTCGCCATGGTCTGTGCGCCGATTTGGGATTTTCACTGGCCGAGCGGCAGGAGAATATCCGGCGCGTTGGTGAAGTGAGTAAATTGATGCTGGATGCCGGCTTGGTGGTGCTGACTGCCTTCATCTCGCCGCAACGGGCGGAACGGGACAGTGTGCGCCAGCAGGTCGATCCGGATCAATTTATTGAGGTGTTTGTCGATACCCCGCTCACGGAATGCGAACGCCGCGATGTGAAAGGGCTGTACAAAAAGGCGCGCGCGGGTCAGATTCAAGACTTTACGGGCATCGATGCCGTTTATGAGGCCCCGCACAATCCGGAGGTTCATCTGCATAGCGCTGAGCATAGCGTAGATGAACTGGTGGTGACCTTGCTGGAGGCCCTGAGCGCGCGCGGTATCATCAGGTAGGCGAGGTACAGTTATGTTACAGGCGTTGGAGAAGATCGCACGTGAAGCCGGGGATGCCATCATGGCGGCCTATCAGCGTGAGGTCACCGTGGTACAAAAAGCCGATGACTCCCCGCTGACCGAAGCGGATCTGGCGGCACACCAGATCATTGTGCGCGGGCTGACCGCGCTGACGGCTGCAATCCCGGTGTTATCTGAGGAAGCGGCTAATATCGACTGGTCGGTGCGTCAGCACTGGCCGCGTTTTTGGTTAGTCGACCCACTCGATGGCACCAAGGAATTTATCAAACATAATGGCGAGTTTACCGTCAATATTGCCCTGATTGAAGACGGCCGTCCGGTGATGGCGGTGGTGTATGCGCCGGTACTGGATAAGCTGTACATGGCCGAAGGCGGGCAAGCATGGCGGGTGGTGCAGGGTGTGCGTGAACCTTTGCAGGTTCAGCAAGCGATGCCGCCGGTGGTGGTGGCCAGCCGTTCACACCAAGATCCCCGTTTGGCATCTTATTTGGCTGAACTCGGCCCACACCAGTTGACGTCCGTCGGTTCGTCCTTGAAATTCTGTCTGGTGGCCGAAGGGCAAGCGCAGTTGTATCCGCGTTTTGGTCGTACCATGGCGTGGGATACCGCCGCCGGTCACTGCATTGCCGAAGCGGCCGGTGCGGTGGTGGAAACCTTGGATAATCAACCGCTGCGCTATAATCAGCAAGAGGATTTAGCCAATCCGCCGTTTATCGTGCGGGTAGCGTGGGCGCGCGGTTGCTGTTAATGCGTGTCGCCCGCTGAGTGAGCGTTTGGCGGGCGGTGCAATCAACATGCATCTGCCATCTGCGCGGTTAGTGTTAGCGAACCGCGCGTTTGTCACCTGCCAACTCTCACCGTACTGACACACTACACCCATAATTCACCACTCACACACTCACATTAGCGCTACGTGGGGTCACCGTCAGGTGAGCGCCGAGCAGATTGCTCAGGCACTGAATATATTCTGGCAGCGAAGTACCAATCAGTAATTGGGATAACTCTTCGCCCACCGGGCTAAACCGGTAGTAAGTGAGTCGGTGGCCGGCATCGTGGGTGGTCAGGGTTAAGCCGGTGCTGGCAAAATGCAGCGAATAGTTCTGCTCCGGGAGCAGACTGCCAGACTCCAGCTCGCCACCGAGCAATAATCCTAACTCTTGTAGCAGCAGCAAGGCACTAAAAGGCAGTTTGAAACTGCCTAAATTAAGCTGCTCGGGCGTAGGGGTGCGAAACAGTGATTTAAGGCCGTTTTTACCGGGGCGGATCCCGGTGATAATGCGTTTGGCCGCCACATCTGCCCCAAAACTACAGGCCAATGCACAGGCCCGCTGAAACAGCATCGCTTCGCGGTGGGTCATGTCGCGCAGGGTTCGCAGGGCTTTAATCGAAAAGCTACCGGGTTGCACAATCTCTTGGGCTAAAATTCGCCCCCACAGGCGCTGCATCGCGGTGCCACGGGTTTCTTGTGCCAACTGTAAAAAGCTGCTGATCCAGTCTGGATCACTCTCTGCCGCCAGCGTGTCTTGGCATAAACTGGCGGCGATTTGCATGATCTTTTCCAGATTATCTTGCCGTTGTAGCTGCTCTTGTTGCAGCCGGCGTTGCAGGCGCTGTTCCAGTTTAGTCGGTTGCTGCGGATAAATCTTACCATCGATATGCCGGTTGATGGCAAGATCAATGGCCCGCTGACGCGCACTGATCAGACGGCTGTTATCGGTGTGTTCGGTCGCGGATGCAGCGCCTTCCTGCCCGGCAGCCTGCTCTGTGCTGGTCATGTCCTGTGCTTCCTGCTGGATTTTTGAATTGACAATCAGTTGTCAAATTTCCAAAATCCGCCTAATGTTAATTAATTGCTAATAAAAATGGCTTTATTGCGGGTGGATAGAATGAAAAAGCATATTTGGAGCGTTTTAATCGCGCTGGGGTATGTGTTTTCACTGGTCATACTGGCCCAGCATCTCAATTACTGAGTGTTCTCTTTTGTCGTCTTTGATCGTGTTCTTGCCGGGCGCGTGATGCCTGCATGTCCAGCATTTGCCTATTCACTTCTGTCGATTTACTTCTGCCTATTTGCATCCACGTATCGACAGCGCGCACCGCTTAAGCGTTAAACACGCGATGATAAAGGTAGCGGCCGCGCTGGTTATTTCTTGATAGTGCGTGGTTAATCGCGAAGGTCAAGCGGTATGCGTACTCGCCCCGCCGTACTGATGACGGCGGGGGCTAACGTAAAGTGGCCAAATGGCAACATTATTGCTGCAATTCTTTTTTGATCAGGCCCATCGCTTGCTCAATGTCGGCTTTGTTCATCGCGCCTTGCTTGACGAACAGTACTTTCCCCTGTGGGTTCAGTACCATGATGGCTGAGCTTTTTGGCGTTAGCTCCCACGCTTGCTGCACCACACCGTTGGCATCATAGACAAATTGTGACCATGGAAACTCTGTTTTGCTGTCTTTGAGACTGCTGCGGACAAAGGCACTGGTTCCAATGATGGCATCGTCAGCATTGACGATGGTGGTCGTCTGGTAGCGATCATGGGGTAGCTTGGCGGCTTTGATGGCTTCGATAAATGGTGCATTCATCTCTTTGGCCGCCGTACGACCGGCAATTGCCTGTACGACACGGACTTTGCCGGGCAGCATGTTGGTATTCCACGGGCTGTAACTGATCTCTTTGCCTTTTAGCACCAGTTCGCCTTGGTCGATCACGGTGGCCGCAGGCAAGCTTTGGTTGAGTTGGACGGGGGTTGCTAGCGCCAAGGCAGGTAGCAGGGATACAGCCGCTATCAGTAGGGTTGAGCGTTTCATTTTTATCTTATCCTTATGAAATAAAATATTATTTTATTTAATTTAGCGCGTGCTCTTCAGCCGGTACTCTGCCTGCTTGCCATCAGATGTCAATCTTCTAGCAACAACTCCGACCTGTGAATAGCATAGA
>JBOFCH010000128.1:0-3270 GCA_051645985.1 Plesiomonas sp.
CAATGGCAGCCAGCTCTGCGCGCAGCACGATGTCATACAGCGCGCGCTGCGCTGCACTAAACTTACCGCTAACCGGGAATGTCCGGCTGATATCACCGGCATAGCCTTGATATTCAGCGCCCGCATCAATCAGTACCAAATCGCCATCACGCAGCTGACTCTCATTTTCGGTGTAATGCAAAATACAAGCGTTGTCACCACTGCCAACAATGCTGTTGTACGCGGGAAAACGCGCGCCATGACGACTAAACTCGTGCTGAATTTCCCCTTCCAGATGATATTCGTACAAACCAGCATGGGCTTTTTCCATCGCGCGGCAATGGGCTTTAGCAGAAATCTCCGCTGCGGTTCGCATCAAGGCAATCTCGGCCGGTGATTTGAATAAACGCATCTCATGCACCAGCGGACGCCAATCCATCTGGGTATTGATGGCCTGTAAACCTTGGCGAAAACCGTTTCGCAGCGCACTTAAGGCCTGCGCTACCGCCTGATCGGCATACGCATATTCACCTTCAGCGTGATACAGCACATCCAAACCACTGAGCAGTGCAGGTAGCTCTTGTTCCAGTGTTGGATAGGCGAGAGCCTGATCGACGGCCAGTACCGCGGGCGCAGCCTGCTGACCTAAGCGACGACCGTGCCAAACTTCGGCCAGTGGATCTTTTTCACGATTGAACAGTACACTACGAGTGCCATGCTGATCTTTAATCAACAACAGCGCCGCTTCCGGTTCATTCAGCGGGCAGAAGTACCAAAAATCACTGTGTTGGCGAAACAGGTAGTCGCTATCACGGCTGCGAGTCCGCTCCGGCGCAGCAAAAAACAGCGCTGCGCTATTCGGTGCCATCTGGGCCAACAGGGCCTGACGGCGATTAATCCATTCCTGAATATCCATTCTGTTCATCCTCACCTAACCTGAATGCGCCACCACCGTGTTGCCGCAAGCTAATTACACCGGCGTTTATTGCACTGAAATTGTGACCCACACGGAATCATCTACGCTGGGTTATCGAAGCTTAATTATCAAAGCTTAATTATCAAAGCTTGGCCATCTAGGCTCAGCCAGTTAAGTTTCATCAGTTAAAAATCAGTGCAGCGTCGGTTTTTCGTTCTCGCCAGCCAGCGGCGCGCACGCAAACGCATTAAAGCAGAGCATCGCGCCCATGCGCACATATTCCGCCACCTCTTCCAGTGACTGCTCCAGCTCTTCTTGATCTTCATCCAGATCGTACCCCAGTTGGGAAATGCTGGTCAGATCATCAACCAACTCTCCCACCTCATCATGCCCTTTTTTCAGCCCCGGCTGCGCCACACCAAGACCGACCAAGAATTGGCTAACCCATTCGGCTAACGCATCAACACGGTCAAACACCGATTCATCATCGGATGGCAACAGCAACATGAAACCAAACTCTTCCTCATTCAGGGTTTGTTTGATTTGCAGGTACATGGTGCGGGCGACCTTGGCCAACTCAGATGGGTAGGCCTGACCATCGTTGGTCAGATCGTGCATCCAGACCTGCCAACTGTCATCTTTAATACCGCCGCACAACAGGCCGCTCAGCAAGCCGTGCAATTCCGCAGCGCTGATGGCGATGCCTTCGGCCATCAAAGAAGCGGTCAAGGTAGAGTAATCTGGAAGCGCGCTCGTATTCATCTGTTGAGATCCCGTTTTTGCGGTATAAAGCTAAGAGTGATATTGGTATGCTATCACCAGCCCACGCCTGCCGCCAGAAAGCGCTTGAATCTTATGAGGTCCGCCGATATAGTGGCGCCCGCTTGTCATGGGGCAACCCGGTGTCATGAACACAATATCGACACTTCTGGTACAGGCTTTTTAATGTAAAAACCAGGCAGGAGCTTGGCATGAACACAGCAGAACCGGTTGATATTCAGATCCTCGGGCGCGTAATTCGCGTAAATTGCCCGGAAGAACAAAGAAATGCGCTATTTCGCTCTGCTGATGAGTTGAATAAGCGCTTGCAAGAGCTAAAACAACGCTCTAAAGTGACGAATACCGAGCAGCTGGCTCTGATCGTGGCCCTGAATATGGCTAACGAACTGGAGCTGGAACGCCGTAAGACTCAGGAATACGCGGCCAGTATGGAGCAGCGGATCCGGATGCTACAAAGCACCATCGAGCAGGCTCTCGTCGAACAGGGACAGTTAACGCATACGCGCCACGGCACAAGATTCGAATAATCTACTTTGTCTGTCGCGGATAAGCTGGTATAACAAACACAAGGTCGGTATCGGATATGCAACGCGTCTGATACCAACGCCTGATAACAGGCAAGACCGGTCAGGGATTGACGCCAGCCGTTGAACATAATTTGTCCCTGAGATGTGCGCCCGTGGGTTCGTCCCCTGAGCCGATATTCAACATCTCCAGAGTCCGTCGACTATGCGGCCTGTGAGCATGCTCAGCTTGCTGAGAAGCCTAATGGTTGTAACGATGGATTCACCTTGAACCGCGGGTTCAAGGGCTACTACCCGCAGCGGCATCTTGGGGACTCCTCGCTTCTTATCTCTACCTCGTTATCTCTCTCGTCTTTAGTTCATGTGTTGCGTTCATGTATTGACCATTGATTAATCGTAAGTTAATCATTAGCCCGTTACCTACACTTTTATCTATATTGGTTTTGGTCTGGCCAAAAGGATCACCGTGATGAGCGCCCGTTCCGCCTCCGACTCGTTATCTGCCGCGTACTCCGCCAATCCCTCAACGGCAGAGCTGTGCCAGCAACTGCGCCGTCGTGTCCGAGAGCGCCGCCGCCGACTGTCGCATCCTGAGCAGCAAGCGGCTGCCAAGGCGCTAACCGAACGGGCCTTACAGCATCCCCGTTTTCAACATGCCCAGCATATTGCCTTGTATCTGGCGGTAGACGGTGAGCTAGATACCCAGCCGCTGATCAATGCCCTGTGGCAGCAAGGCAAGCGGGTCTATCTGCCGGTGTTGCACCCATTCAGCCGCGGTCACCTGCTGTTTTTAGCCTACCAACCGGACAGCACTATGCGGCCCAACCGCTTTGGTATTCTGGAGCCAGAGTTGAACTTACATGCAGTTTGCCCGCCGCATCAGCTGGAGCTGATTGCCACTCCGCTGGTGGCCTTCGATGCACACGGTCATCGCCTCGGGATGGGAGGCGGCTTTTATGACCGCACACTCGCGCCGACTCGACACGCAACGCACTCTCGCCCTTATCCCATTGGGCTAGCGCATGACTGCCAGCTGGTCGCACAGGTGCCGCGCCAAATCTGGGATATTCC
>JBOFCH010000129.1:0-5293 GCA_051645985.1 Plesiomonas sp.
CAAGAAGGTTAATTTTGGTGTTGGACATGCTTGCCTCGTTATTACACGTTATGGCGTGAAAGGAAAAAGTCGCCCCTTATGCAAACAAGGGCGCGGCATTGTACAAAGTTTAAGATAGGCTTTCCACTCACAGACAGCAAAGAACAGAAACAATCTGGAAACAGAAAAGGGAGCCGTAGCTCCCCGAGATCATCCCTTCGCCCCTACCGTGCTAATCGGTAGCGCCAAGGCCAGTAGAAAGTCGCGGACGGTGCCGCGCGGCCGATATCACTCAGCGCGTGGAAACACTTCCGATGGCGCAAAGAAATAGGCAATTTCACGCTCGGCAGAGGCCGGCGCATCGGAGCCATGCACCGCATTACGGCTCATGCTTTCGGCATAGTTAGCACGCAGAGTACCGGCTTGCGCCTGCGCAGGGTTGGTAGCACCCATAATTTCCCGATGACGGCGAATCGCGTCTTCCCCTTCCAACACTTGCACCATGATAGGGCCAGAGGTCATGAAGGCGACCAGATCATCATAAAACGGTTTGCCCTGATGCTCGGCGTAAAAACCGCCGGCTTGCTCAGGTGTCAGATGCAGCATTTTAGCCGCCACAATACGTAAACCGGCCGCTTCAAAGCGGGCGTAGATAGCGCCAATCAGATTTTTAGCAACCGCATCCGGTTTGATGATCGAGAATGTACGTTCGAGAGCCATGATATGTCCTATCGTTGTTATTTTAGGGCTATTTTAAGTTGTGCTGGCAACATGCGCTGCCGCTCGGTGTTAGGTTCCGTTCTACAGACTGGGCAACGCGCATATTGCCGTCCGCCAAACACGCACATTATATAAACATTTCATTAACCAAAACAACATAACAAAATGTAAGCCAGCGTTGCTATTTTTTACGACAACATGGCACGCTCTTATCCCGGTCGGCATGGCTAACCGGGATAAGAATAACCATCAGGTACGAGTCAGTAACAACTGCGCGATCGTCGCGACACCTTGCCCAGTCGCACCGGCGGCCCATAGGCTATTGCTGCTATCAGCAAAGCTGGCGGCCAAGTCGATATGCAGCCAACCTTTCCCCCCTTCCGGGGCAAAACGGGACAGGAAACCGGCAGCATTAGAGGCACCGCCTGCCCCACCGCCTTTCACCGCTCGGCTGTTAGCGGTATCGGCATACGCCGACGGACACATCTCCTGATGCCACGGCTCCAGTGGTAACGGCCACACCGGTTCGCTCACCTCGGCCGCCGCAGCCTGCGCCTGTTGCAGCAATTCACTATCCAGTGCAAACAACGCGTTGTAGTTATCGCCCAACGCCGTTACGGCAGCGCCCGTCAGGGTCGCAGCATCGATGATCAGCGGCGCACCGGTCGCTGTAGCATCAATCAGGCCATCGGCCAGCACCAGACGCCCTTCGGCATCGGTATTCACCACTTCAACGCTGACACCATTACGGTAATGCAGAATATCGCCCAACTTATAGGCGTTACCGGCAATCAGATTTTCTGCGCAGCACAAGAACAGTTTGACGTGACGATTCAAACCCTGCATCAGCGCCAAGCCGAGCGCCGCAGTAACTGTTGCCGCACCGCCCATGTCGCATTTCATGTGCAGCATGCCTTCACTGGACTTGATGCTGTAACCGCCAGAATCAAAGGTAATGCCCTTCCCCACCAGACAAGCGGCGACGGGGCCAGCCCCCGCATTGACATCAATCTCCAAAAAGACCGGTGTATTGCTGCTGCCACGCCCAACACTGTGCACGCCAACGTAACCCTGCGCCAACAGATCGCCATCATCAATCCAGCGCGTATTAATAAACTGTTCGGTACAACTGCGGATAAAGGTTTCAGCCTTTTGTGCCAGCACGGATGGCGTCATATCTTGCGGCGCCGCATTGGTGACGTCACGTAACCAATTGACCGCTTTCATGCGCTGCTGTAAACGGGTTTGTACGGCCGGATCGCCAGCATGCCAAGTGATCTGCTGCCCGCCTTTGGCAGTATTAAACCCGCAGGCAAACGCCCACTGCGCCGCTTCGCTCCACGGTTCACCGCACAGCTCAACGGCATTGATGCCCATCGACTGCAACGCCCGCGCCGCTTTTTGGATCCGGCGCAACGAGTACTGTGAGTCCACATGCAGCCAGACGTGGTTATCGAGCAAGGATACCGGCGCCTGCGCCGACCAAGGAGCCTGAGCGGCTTCGGTGGTTAAATACACTGCAATCGTCATCTTCACCTCCACGGTGTTCGGTTATCGACGTTTACTGCCACGCAGCATCACTCAGCGCTGCACGCCTGTTCGGCGGCACGTTTAAGCAACAGATTGGCCAATGAGCGAACCCCGATCCCCGTCGCACCGACCGACCACAGATCACTGGCACCTTTACGGTACGTGGCTGAGCAATCAATGTGCAGCCAGTTACGGCGGTAATCACGCACAAAGTAAGAGAGGAACGCCGCCGCAGTACTGGCACCGGCGGTATATGGCGAGGTCGCAATATTGCACAAATCGGCAAAGTTGGATGGCAACTGCTGACGGTGCACGTCTGCCAGTGGCAAACGCCAGAACGCCTCTTGTTCTTCTTCGGCGGCCACCAGCATTTGCTGACTGAGCGCGTCATCAAAGCTGAACAGGGCGTGGTAATCGTTACCTAGCGCTGTTTTGGCGGCGCCTGTCAGAGTCGCACAATCGATGATCAGTCCCGCATTTTGCTGATCGGCATCCAGCAGGCCATCGGCCAATACCAGACGGCCTTCGGCATCGGTGTTGAGGATCTCAACGGTTTTTCCGTTACGGTAGCGAATGATATCGCCCAGCTTATAGGCATTGCCGCTCACCATGTTTTCGGCGCAGCACAGATACAACTTCACGCGCTGGTTCAAACCGCGCGCAATCGCCAGACCCAGCGCACCGGTCACCAGCGCCGCACCGCCCATATCGGATTTCATGGAGTCCATAGTACCGCTTGGTTTGATGCTATAGCCGCCGGAGTCAAAGGTGATCCCTTTTCCTACCAAGCATGCCAACACCGGTGCATCGGCCTGACCGCTTGGGTTGAAATCCAGCTGCAACATTGCCGGGACGCGATCTGAGCCACGACCCACGGTATAAATGCCGTTGTATTGCTGCTCACGCAGCTCAGAGCCGGTGATCACTTTGAAGCTGACCTTATCACCCGCCAATTCTTTGATAAACGCTGCGGCCCGTACCGACAGCTGTTGCGGCCCTAGCTCTTCAGCCGACAAGTTGATGGTATCGCGCACCCACTCGCCACAGCGAATGCGGGCAGTCAGTTCACGTTGCTGGTCATCGGGCAATACCGGCAGCTCAGCGAAGCGCTCGCCTTTACTGGCACGAAAGCCTTGATGGAAGGCCCAGCAGGTTTCCAGATCCCAACCCTCACCAGCCAGACGTACTCGGCGGATCCCCTGACCATCAAGTTTGCGCGCCGCTTTTTGTACGCTCTCGGCCACATTGTCCTGCAAGTGAATGCAGACTCCCAGCTCGCTCATACTCAGCAGCGCTTTATCGCCCCAGCGGCTATCGGCTGGCTCAGCAGACAAAAAAACGGACATCAGTTCAGACATAAACCACTCCTTGTGATCTCTTGTTCGTGTGAGTGTTTTTAAAAGAATAACCGCACATTGTTAACATATCTGCCGGCAGAATGCGGCAGCTTTTCATGAAGATTTTGCAACGGGCGATGTAAACGAATGATGTGAACGGATAATGCAGACGGTCGCATTAAAAAAAACGGCTGCCGAAATACGGCAGCCGTTCAATCTTTCATTGCAGCACCGGCGCCCACAGGCCACCGGTATCAATCTGCTTCATCCATCCAACACAAGATGATCGCTTCCAGAATTTTCTCGTTTGAGCAATCGGGATGGTCTTCAAACTCATCCAATTCACAGATCCAACGGTGCAGATCAGTAAAACGGACGGTTTTCGGATCGGTATCTGGAAACTGCTCCAGCAGTGCCAGTGCAATTTCACGACTGTCTTGCCAGCGTAAGCTCATATCCCTTCCTCCCTGCTCCCGGCAGCGTGATGCTCCCGGACGGACTTAATGATTTTCGCGTGCGTGATTCACGCTATAACGTGGGATCTCAACCACCAGATCCTCATCGCTCACTCGTGCCTGACAGCTCAGACGGCTTTCTGGCTCCAGTCCCCACGCTTTATCCAGCATGTCATCTTCCAACTCATCGCTTTCATTCAGGGAGTCAAACCCTTCACGGACGATACAGTGGCAGGTGGTGCAAGCACAAGATTTCTCACACGCGTGTTCAATCTCGATGCCGTTACGCAGCGCCGCATCCAAAATAGTTTCGCCTTCGGCGGCATCAACCACCATGCCATCCGGACACAGGCCCTGATGCGGTAAAAAGACAATTTTAGGCATAATTACATCTCATCCACAGAGTGGCCGGTTAATGCCCGGCGGATTGATTCATCCATACGGCGGGCCGCAAACTCTTGAGTCGCCGCGTCCACGGCTTTAATGGCCGCTTCAATCTCGGCGGCCTGATTGCCCGCGCGGGCGGTACGTAATGCAGACAGTGCCTGCTCGATTTCAGTCAGCTCTTGAGCATTTAGCAGCGCCGCATCTTTTTCTAGCGCGACACTCAGGCTTTCGGCTACACGATCGGCTTCCACTTGCTGCTCAGCCAACATGCGCGCCTGCATATCCTGCTCGGCATTGGCCATTGAGTCGCGCAGC
Source organism: Plesiomonas sp. (assembly GCA_051645985.1). GTDB lineage: Bacteria > Pseudomonadota > Gammaproteobacteria > Enterobacterales > CAMTGL01 > Plesiomonas. The sequence continues at coordinate 4,724 of JBOFCH010000129.1, forward strand.
ATGCTGACAATTTCATTATCGGTCAGGCCGTAAGAGGGTTTCACCTGAATCGACGACTGCACCCCGGTGGATTTCTCCATCGCGGTGACACTCAGCAAACCATCGGCATCCACCTGATAGGTCACGCGAATATGGGCGCCACCAGCCGGCATCGCCGGAATGCCCCGCAGCGTAAAACGCGCCAGCGAACGACAATCATCCACCAACTCACGCTCGCCCTGCACCACGTGCACCATCATGGCGCCCTGACCATCTTTGAAGGTGGTAAATTCCTGCGCCCGTGCCACCGGAATGGTGGTGTTGCGCGGAATGATCTTCTCGACCAGTCCGCCCATGGTTTCGATCCCCAGCGACAGCGGGATCACGTCCAGCAGCAGCATTTCAGCATCCGGCTTGTTACCGGCCAGAATATCGGCTTGAATGCCAGCACCAATCGCCACCACTTTGTCTGGATCAATCGAGGTCAATGGCGGACGATTAAAGAACTCGCCCACCATCTCGCGCACCAGCGGCGTGCGAGTTGAACCGCCCACCATCACCACTTCCAGTACCTCTTCGGCACTGATGCCA
>JBOFCH010000130.1:0-2201 GCA_051645985.1 Plesiomonas sp.
AAGCTGATCGTTGTCGCTTAATGTTGATCGCGCCAGATCTGCCCACTGACCGGCAAGCCCAATGGTACTTTACCCCGTACAGCGTCCGCCCACTGCCCGCAGAATGGATCGCGCTCTGGCAACAACCGGTAAACAATCCCGCGCTGTACCTACCGCCGGAAAACCCGTACTTGGTCGATAACCTACAACCTCAACCGTTGCACGAAGAAAAGCCGTACCCGACGTTGTTGGAAGACCGACCCGGTTTTCGTCTGTGGCACTATCAAGAGCCAGAGTTCCGCCTGCCGAAAGGGCATATCTATATTGCTATCGACAGCCTGAACGCCGTTAGCTCGCCGCGTCATGTGGCGCTGACCCGTTTGTGTGTGGAGATGCTGATAGACTCGCTGACCGAAGCGACCTATCCCGCCGAATTGGCGGGGATCGGCTATAACATCTATGCCCATCAAGGCGGCGTGACGTTGCAGCTGTCCGGCTTCAGTGCCAAGCAGCCCCTGCTGTTGCAAACCATTTTGCATCGCTTTCGTCACCGTGAGTTTCGCCAAGAGCGCTTCGATACCATCCGTCAACAGTTGCTACGCAACTGGCGTAATGTGACCGAAGAAAAACCGATCTCCCAGCTGTTCAATCAGCTGACCGGTCTGTTACAGCCGAATAATCCGCCGTACAACACCCTACTACCGGAGCTGGAAAAAGCCACACTGGCGGAGCTACCGGCGTTTGTGGAGCAGATGTTTTCCCATGTGCACATCGAAATGCTGATGTTCGGTGACTGGCCAGAATCTCAGGCGCGTTTGTTGGGTGACATGCTCAGCACACATCTGCTCACCGACAACAATCCGGGAAATGAAACACGCCGCCAGTTGGTCAGCATTCAAGGGCGTGGTAGCCTGCTACGCCAGTATGACTGCGCCCATCACGACTCGGCGCTGCTGGTGTATTACCAGTCAGCCCACTACACGCCACGTGATATTGCACTGTCCATTTTCATCAACCACCTGATGTCGGCCACCTTCTTCCATGAACTGCGCACCCGTCAGCAACTCGGCTATATGCTAGGCTCCGGCAATTTGCCGCTCAACCGTTTTCCGGGGCTGATTTTTTATGTGCAATCACCGGTGGCAGGCCCGGCTCACCTGCTGGAGTCGGTGGATGACTTTATCAATGCCTTCCCGCTGGTGTTATTGGAGCTGACCGAGCAACAGTGGCGCGCCAGTAAACAAGGGTTGCTGGCACAGATTAATGAGCCGGATACAAATTTGCGCACCCGCGCTCAACGTTACTGGGTCAGTATCGGTAATAAAGATTGGACGTTCGATCAACGGCGGCGCATTGCTAACGAAGTCGCCGCATTACAGCGTTCGGACGTGATCCGCTTTATCGTCAGTCAGCTAAAACCGCGCACCGCGGATCGTTTAATCTTGAGCAGCCACGGCGAGGCACACTTAAACCAAGAGCGACTGCACGCCGAACATGTCATTACCGATGCGGGCGCTTTCCAACGCCAAAGCCGCAAACTGGAAACGCCATAGCGGATATCGATATCGCCAAACTAGCCAACACAGAATCTGACCGAGTTAACCGCGCGGTCATTCTTTTGGCGTCTCTATTGGTATCGCTACGCTTAAAGGCTTAGCGACAACTGCGCTGATAGCTGACCAACCACCGATCCAGCTCACCGGCAAACGCCTGCCGATCACGCTGACTGAACGCGGCTGGGCCACCGGTTTGGATCCCACTGGCGCGCAGGGTATCCATAAAATCGCGCATGTTCAGGCGCTGACGAATATTTTCACTGGTATACAGCTCACCACGCGGATTTAGCGCGATCGCTTTTTTCTCCAGCACTTCCGAGGCCAGTGGAATATCGGCGGTGATCACCAAATCACCGGCCTGCGCACGGCGTACAATCTCGTTATCTGCCACATCAAAACCTGCGCCCACCTGAATACTCTGGATATAACGCGATGGCGGTACCGCCAAAGGCTGATTGGCCACCAACGTCACCGCGACACCCACGCGCTCAGCGGCACGGAACAAAATCTCTTTGATCACTTTTGGACACGCATCGGCGTCCACCCAAATTTGCATAGCTCTGCTTAGCCTGTCAGGAAAAACCCGCAGCATAGCAGTGGCGCCGACATAAAAAAACCAGCCTGACGGCTGGTTAATAAAAGGAGTGATTTTAAAGGAGGTTATCT
>JBOFCH010000131.1:0-1957 GCA_051645985.1 Plesiomonas sp.
GTAAACGCCCACGCGATAGCCGGCCTGCAACAAGATAGTTTCTAAGGTGCGGCAAGTGGTGCCCTTCCCATTGGTGCCCGCCACGGTGATCACCAGCGGCGCGGGTTTTTCCAATGCCAGTTGCTGGGCGACCTGACGGATCCGATCCAGCCCCAGATCGATAGTGGTGGAGTGCAAGCTTTCCAGATAAGAAAGCCACGTGGCCAGAGGCGACGTGGCTTGAGGACGATTCATGCTGTTCATTAGCCTGTTATCCGGCGCGGCCGGTTGGCCGCGCATTAGAAAATGAAGAAGTCCGTTTTATTCGTCGTCGGCTGCTGGCTCGGCCGCAGTTTCGGTTGGCTCAGCTTCCGTGGTTTGTGGACGCTCCGCTGGGACAACCAACGGTGATGTCTGACCCGTCATCTTAGCCAGCAAACCCGCCAAACGCTGACGCATCTCCAGACGAGGGATGATCATGTCGATCGCGCCTTTTTCCAACAGGAATTCACTGCGTTGGAAGCCTGCCGGCAGCGTTTCACGCACGGTTTGCTCAATCACACGCGGGCCGGCAAAACCGATCAGCGCTTTTGGCTCGCCGATGTTGACATCGCCCAACATCGCCAGACTGGCCGATACACCGCCCATCGTCGGATCAGTCAGCACCGAAATGTATGGCAGCCCCTGCTCGCTCAAACGCGCCAATGCAGCACTGGTTTTCGCCATTTGCATCAAGGAGAATAGCGCTTCTTGCATCCGCGCACCGCCACTGGCAGAGAAGCAGATCAGCGGGGTTTGCAGCTCGATAGCTTTTTCCACGGCCCGCACAAAACGCGCGCCCACCACGGAAGCCATCGAGCCCCCCATGAAGGTGAATTCGAACGCGGCACACACCACGGGCATGCCCATCAGGCTACCTTGCATGACGACCAGAGCGTCTTTTTCCCCAGTCTCTTTCTGTGCGCTGCTCAGACGATCTTTATAACGCTTGGAGTCTTTGAACTTCAGGATATCCTTCGGCTCCAGCTCTTCACCAATCTCGATGGTAGAGCCTTCATCCAGCAGGGTCAGTAAACGACGGCGCGCGGTGATGCGCATATGGTGTCCACATTTCGGGCAGACTTCCAGATTGCGTTCTAACTCCGCACGATACAGAACTTGTTCACAACCGTCGCATTTGGTCCACACGCCTTCAGGGATACTGGCCTTGCGTGAGGAGACAATATTGGTTTTGTTGATAATACGCTCAATCCAGCTCATGGACGACCTTTCAACCTTGTGTGTTAACGGCACCGCCTGGCGCACTGTAAGCTCAGGAAATGTCGCACATTAAACCACAACAGATTAACACTGTGGACAAAAAACTGGTCATACCCGACCAACCCGGTTTCAGCTTGCCGTATTTTTGCGGCGGCGCTGACGCCAATACTCAATCAGCCCCGGCAGCACCGATACAACAATAATACCGAGGATCAGCAATTCTAAATTCTGTTTTACCACCGGCATGTTACCAAACCAGTAGCCGGCGTAGACAAACGCGGTAACCCAGACAATGCCGCCCGTCACATTGAACAGGGCAAAATGACGATAACTCATTTTGCCCATGCCGGCGACAAAGGGAGCAAATGTCCGCACAATCGGTACAAATCGCGCCAGAATAATAGTCTTCCCGCCATGACGTTCATAAAACGCATGGGTTCGTTCCAGATACGACTGACGGAAGATTCGTGAGTGCGGATTACTGAATAGCCGTTGCCCAAACAAACGACCAATGCTGTAATTCACCGCATCGCCCAAAATCGCGGCCACAATCAACAAGGCCACCAAGGTGTGCGGATTCATCTGTCCGGTCGCCGCCAGTGTACCGGCCACAAACAGCAGCGAGTCACCCGGTAAAAATGGGGTGACCACCAATCCGGTTTCACAAAATATAATCAGGAATAAGATGGCATAGATCCATATACCGTAGGTAGCCACC
>JBOFCH010000132.1:0-2237 GCA_051645985.1 Plesiomonas sp.
GAGCAGCAGTGCGGTGATGGCAATCATTACGCTACGCGACATCACTGACCTCCGGCTCCGGGTATTCGGTGCAGAAGTGGGCATAGGCTTCTGCCAGCTTTTGGTCATAGCGGTTTTCTTTGTAGGCGGGGCCGTTGTAGCGCCGCGCTGCATCAGCCCATTTACGTGCTTTCAGTGCAGCGAGTAATGCTCGGTCATTGGCAATGAATTTGGTTACCGCTTGCAGGTGCTGTGATTCGCTGCGACACATCGCGGCCATAAAGTCAGCTGCCGATGCGTAACCGAGTGATTGCCAGTGAAAGCCCATGATCTGGAACATCCCCCAACTGGCTGATTCAATGGCGGCACTGCGGTTGAGTGTCATGGCCGTTTGCAGGCGGCTCCACTCTGTAGCGCCGCCCTGATAGCCGCCGCGTTTCTGGTTGCATAGTTGCGGGTATTTACGCGCCATGTCATCTGCGGCTGCGGTACCGAGTGATGCGGCCAGCTGCTTGTAAAAAATGTGACGCTCAAACAGGATGCGTGGGCGCTGCAATGTGTCGAACCCTTCCCCAGCCGCTTCCACCTGCGCAAATGCAGCCATGATTGGCAGTGATAATCCGAGATCGGAAGCGGCGGCGTGTAGATCACCGATGGTGAGCTGATTACCAAGCTGCTTGCCGCGTAATGCGGCCATTGTGCGCGGCCCAGCCTGCCCGATAGGGGTAACGAGGTGATCACGTTGGAACTGGAGCACGGCCTTTTCTGTTGCATCACCAAACCATCCGTCTGGCTCTACTGGGTAACCGGCTGCGGTCAGCAGTTTTTGCAGTTCTGTGACTTGGCTACCTACGACACCGATTTTCAGTATCATGGCTGCATCCTCCGGTGAATGCTGCTGGCTGATGCGATTGCGTTACCACGACGCGGCATGATGTGGTAAACCGAGCCGCGCGTTTTCAGTAAGACGACAAAGACGACGGCGGCCAAGACTACACTGGCAGGGTCTGGCGCAGGCATGACGCCAAGGGCGGCGCGGATGGGTACGGAACCGGCGGCGACTGTCAGCACCCACGCGATAACGGCAGGCAAGCGGAGGAATTCTCCGCCTTTGCGGTCAAAGGTGATGATGCGCGCGGCGATAGCGGCGCAGATGAATGCGTAGATGAAGGTCATGGTTAGCCCCCCTTCCGTACATTTTTCAGGATGTCTTCCGGCTTTTTCCGTAACAACGCTTGCAGCAGATGAACGGCAATGGCCGATGCCAGCAATGCGCCGACGGCTTTCGATACTTCAATGGAGTTCGGCAGCATGGTGCTCAGTACGCCAGCGGCCAAGTCTGCGGCCAGATTGCCGACGATAAAGCTGACGAAAAACAGGACGCTTTTTCGCAGATTACCCAGCTCTGTTGTGGTGCAGATAAAAACCAGTGCGCCAGCAAATGCGCCGATCACGGTGGCGGCATCTATGCCCGGGAAGATGCTGATAAGCGTCAGCCCTGCCAGTGTGCTGGTAGCGCCCGTTGATGAAATTGGGTCTGTCATCGCGCGTCCCTTTTTTGGATAAATTCATGGATTTCCTGACATCCAACGCAGCGTTCTGCGCTGGGGTTACACTTGCGTCGCGCCTCCGGTATTTCGTTATCACATTCAATGCAGAACAGGGTTCCGCTCCCGACCGCTTTGGCGGCGTTAATCTTGGCGTTTAGTTGCAGCTGTCCGAGTTGCTCCAGCCGATCCAGTTCGTCATCAATACGGCTCATGGCTTAGTCCCATAATTGAATCATCGGCTGTGTGGCGGTGGCCGGTGCATCAGGCAAGGTGATCACGGTACCCATTTTGATAAACGGGCCTTGGGCGGCCAGTTTTGGGTTCAGTTTCAGCACTTGCTCAGTGATGCCTGCGGTGTAGCCGTAATGCCGGTTTAAAATCATGTCGAGGGTTTCACCTTGCATGGCGCGGATTTGCATCAAATCAGCTCCACGGTGATGCGGGTAACGCCGAGAATGTCGCGAATAGCAAAGCGTGCGTCTCGGTACAGGTCATCCGCTGTTTGGTCTTTTGCGTCGGCGTCTTTGACTGCTTCAGACGTGGCGCTGCTGTCCAAATAGCGTTCATACAGCGATGCTCGCGCCATGCTGTACACAGCTCGGCGATAGTTATGAAGCAGTACGCTTTCACCATCGATTTGCATGGCCGGTACGTCAGTCAACTTGGCATGCCCCGCCGCCGTTTGTTTATCTGCCCACGCTGATAGGT
>JBOFCH010000133.1:0-1510 GCA_051645985.1 Plesiomonas sp.
CTGCTGGATGGTGCACTGGATGCACTGAAACGCATCGGTCAGGTTGCGGATGACAACATCACGTTGGTACGAGCACCGGGTGCCTATGAGTTGCCGCTGATTGCTCGTCGTCTGGCTAAAACAGGTAACTACGATGCGATTATCGCACTGGGTACCGTGATCCGCGGTGGCACTGCTCACTTTGAATATGTGGCCGGTGAGTGCAGCAAAGGTCTGGCTCAGGTCATGATGGAATCGGATATTCCGGTTGCCTTCGGTGTGCTGACGACTGAAACCATTGAACAAGCCATTGATCGTGCCGGTACTAAAGCCGGTAACAAGGGTGCAGAAGCTGCTCTGACTGCGCTGGAAATGGTTAACGTATTGAATGCAATTTGAGAGTCCTGAAGGGGGAAAGTGTGAAACCCGCCATGAAACCAGCTGAACGTCGTCGTGCACGCCAGTGTGCCGTGCAAGCCATCTATTCTTGGCAGATCTCCAAGAACGACGTCGCCGATGTAGAGTTACAGTTCCTGACGGATCAGGATATGAAAGGCACGGATATTGCCTATTTCCGCGATCTTCTGGTCGGCGTGGCCCTGCATCACGAAGAGTTGGATCGTGTAATGGCTCCACACCTTTCCCGGGCAGTCGATGAGTTGGATCCGATTGAGCGCGCTATTCTGCGCCTGTCCGTGTATGAAATGACCAAGCGTCAGGACGTACCGTACAAAGTGGTGATCAACGAATCGATTGAACTGGCGAAAATGTTCGGTGCCGAAGACAGCCATAAGTTTGTTAACGGTGTGCTGGACAAGCTAGCCCCGCAGGTTCGTAAGTAATTCAAAAAAAGCCGGCAATGCCGGCTTTTTTTATCCCGCTGATTGATGATTGATTTATGTCTTGTGGTGAATTTGACCTGATCGCGCGTTATTTCACGCGCGACAGAGCTTCGCGTAAAGACGTGCAGCTCAGCATTGGCGATGATTGTGCGCTGATGACACTGGCAGAAAACCAACAATTGGCTGTCAGTACCGATACGCTGGTGTGTGGAATCCATTTTTTACCGGATATCGATCCGGCAGATCTGGGCTACAAAGCACTGGCGGTGAATTTAAGCGATTTGGCCGCCATGGGCGCGACGCCGGCGTGGTTGTCGCTGGCGATCACCTTGCCCGAGGTGCAAGAGCCGTGGCTGGCCGAGTTTAGCCGCAGTATGTTTGAGCTGGCCGATTACTACAGCGTGCAGCTGGTGGGTGGGGATACCACCAAAGGGCCGCTGAGTCTGACCCTGACCGTGTTCGGTCAAGTGCCGTATGGCAAAGCGCTGACCCGCAGCGGTGCTCACCCCGGCGACTGGATTTATGTCACAGGGACATTGGGTGACAGTGCCGCTGGTCTGGCGGTGTTGCAAGAGAGGCTCAGTGTCAGTTCGGAACCCACCCGCGACTACCTGCTGCAACGGCATTTACGTCCCACCCCACGTATTTTAGTTGGGCAGGCTTTGGCGGGGATCGCGTCGTCCTGTCTG
>JBOFCH010000134.1:0-2583 GCA_051645985.1 Plesiomonas sp.
TCACTTTACCGGCCGGGTGACGGTGACCACAGCGAGTAATTTTCACGCCACGAATTTGCTCCAGTGGCACATCCGGAACGTTGATGTTCAAGATCCGGTTCGTGCGCAGTGGATGACGCTGCAAGGCGCGCAGAAAACGGGCGGTGATCACCGCCGCCGTTTCATAGTGCGTGGTGCCATTAAGAGATACCGCCAGTGCTGGATAGCCCATATGCCGACCTTCTGTAGCGGCCGCGACAGTACCGGAATAAATCACATCATCGCCCAGATTCGGGCCAGCATTAATGCCAGATACCACGATATCTGGCAGTGGCGACATCAGGCCATTAACGGCCAGATGCACACAGTCGGTCGGCGTGCCGCGCACGCTAAAATCACCGTTGGCCAGCTTTTGAATACGCAGGGGCATCTCCAGCGTCAGCGAGTTAGACGCGCCACTACGGTTACGATCTGGCGCGACCACGGTCACCTCGGCAAACTTGCGCAGCTCGGCGGCCATCGCCTGAATACCGGGGGCGGTTACGCCGTCGTCGTTACTCAGCAGAATCCGCATGCCCATCTCCTTCCTCATCGACTAACGCAATTTCGCGCACCACACTGGTAGCGTAGCTGCCTGCGGGCAGGAAAAATTGCAGTTGCAGGCCGTCATCCAACCAGCTCCAGCGCAGCTCTTGCGGCACCACGAGCAGAGCACGACGCGCTGGCTCCAAGCGCTCACGCTTGAGCAGGGCCAACAGATCATCTTGTCCTTCCAGTTGCGCTTGCTCTAATGCCAGCGCTGGGCCTTGCGAACCTAAATCACCATCGCCCACCATCGGCGCGGTGATATTGACATCACGCTCCAGCAGACGCTGCTGTGATGCCGCCAGCTCTTCGGGGGTCACCACAAACCAGCTGTTACGGCCAGCCAGTTGCAGAGCATCACCTTCCAGCACTTGCTGCTGCAAACCTTGCTCAATACGGGCACTGACAATGCGATTAAACAGCTCGCTACGCGCCGCTGATAGGCAAAAACTGCGCTTGTTGCGATCTTTAATCTTCACTTCACCGCGCGCCCAGCGCAAAGCCAGTTGCAGGTTGTTGCCATCACGGCCAAAACGCTGCTCGCCAAAATAGTTCGGCACCCCAAACTCGGCAATGGCTTGCAGACGCTGCTCCAGCGCCGCATCCGGCGTCAAGTCACGCAGTAACAGGGTAAAATGGTTGCCACGCAGCGCACCAGTGCGCACTTTACGGTTATGCCGTACCACTTGCACCACGTCACAGCCTTCCAGTGCAAATTGGCTAAAATCTGGCGTCACTTTGCCCGGAATATGCAAACCAAACCATTGCTCGGTAACAGCATTACGGTCTTTCAAACCGGCATACGCCACGTTACGAGCCGGAATGCCAGCAAACTGCGCCAACTTCTCGGCCACAAACTTGGTGTTGCAGCCGGTTTTACGCACGTACACCATCACATGCTCGCCTTCACCGGCGAACTCATAGCCTAAATCTTCAACAACCTTAAAATCTTCCGGTTGGGCTTTCAAACGGGCACGCAGCGCTGGTTTTCCCAGCAGATAGCAACACTCACTCACAATGACTCTCCAGCAGTAATGCAACGGCCTCACAGGCAATCCCTTCACCACGGCCAGTAAACCCGAGTTTTTCGGTGGTAGTTGCTTTTACATTCACGCACTCCAGTGCGCATTCTAAATCGGCCGCAATATTTTCACGCATCGCGCTAATGTGCGGAGCCATCTTCGGTGCCTGAGCAATCAAGGTGACATCCACGTTACCGATGCGATAACCACGGGCTTTAATCTGACGGAAGGCTTCACGCAGCAGACCTCGGCTGTCCGCCCCTTTGTAGGCTGGGTCAGTATCTGGGAATAAATGCCCAATATCACCTAAGGCGGCGGCGCCTAGCAGAGCATCGGTCAGGGCATGCAGAGCAACATCGCCGTCTGAGTGCGCTAACAAACCCTGTGCATAAGGAATAGTCACGCCACCAATCACAATCGGGCCTTCGCCACCAAACCGGTGTACATCAAAACCATGTCCAATACGCATATTTCGCTCTCCTCACGCGTTGCGTTCCGTCATACAGAAAACCGTCATACAAAAAAGAAGGGGTCAGGCCGATGAAATATCAGCCACCAGATGACCGCTGTGACAGGAAAAAATCGGCCAGCGCCAGATCCTCTGGCTGAGTGACCTTAAGATTATCGGCCCGTCCGGCCACCAGTTGAGGATGGTAGCCACAATACTCCAGCGCTGAAGCCTCATCGGTGATTTCAGCGCCCTGTTGCAAAGCCTGCTGTAGGCAGTCACGCAGCAGACCGAGTGGGAACAGTTGCGGGGTCAGCGCATGCCATAGCTGGCGACGCTCCACCGTATGTTCAATCATTCCACCGGCATCGCTACGTTTCATGGTATCGCGTACCGGACTCGCCAGCAGACCGCCGATAGTATCGGCTTGCAAGGTCAGATCCAGTAAGCGATTCAAGTCGGTTTGGGTCAAACACGGGCGCGCAGCATCATGCACCAGCACCCACTGTTGGGCCGGTAAGGTCAAAGAACGCAATGCGGCCAGCACCG
>JBOFCH010000135.1:0-2040 GCA_051645985.1 Plesiomonas sp.
GCTGACTAACGTGGTGCGTTGCAAATTGATCCACGCCTGTTTCACGACTTGCACCGCATGTTGTACCGCCGGTTGTTGGGCGAGGGGCGTATTCAAAACCAGGGCTTGAGTTGCTAACAATTGCTGTTGGGCCGCGCTCAGTTCGGCTTGCGCTTGCTTCACGCTGTCTTGGGCGTGTTGCAGATCTTGTTGGGAAATCGCGTCACTACGACCCAGCGCACTGAAACGGGTTAAATCTGACATGGCTTGGGATAACGCCACCTGACGGGCCTGTACATTGGCTTGCAGCTGACCGACATCGACCATCAACTTGTGAGTGTTACGCACGGTTTCAGCCAGTTGGGTTTCGGCCTGATCCAGTGCTAGTTGGCTATCGGTCGCATCCAGTTTCACCAGTGGCTGACCGGCCATGACCTTATCTGTATTATCCGCCATAATGGCGATGACACTGCCGGTGACGCGCGGGTTAATCGGTACGATATCCCCGGTGACATAAGCATCGTCGGTATTTTGATAGTGACGCAACTCCAGATACCAGTAAGCCCCATAGGCAACTCCGGCAGCCAGAAACAGGGTGGTTAGGCCCAAAATAGCCCGTTTGCGTAACAAATTTTTGGCGCTTGGCGCGGTCATGAAACGTCTTCCTTTGCTCGGTAATGGGAATCGAGCGGCGCGGTGTGGCAAACCGCTTACCGCTGCTGCAACAATTTGTGCAGCAGATATTCAAACTGTTGTTTTTCTTCGGCAGAAAAAGGTGCCCACAGGTTACGCAGGCGCTGGCGTTGTTCCGGCAGTAGACTTTGCATAAAGGCTAAGCCTTGTTCATTTAAGGTGAGTTGAAAGCAGCGCCGATCTCCGTCCAGCAATTCACGGTTGATCCAGCCACGGGTGACCAGCTCATCGGCAATCCGCGTGGCACTGGTGCGTGAGGTATTGAGCAGATCACTGAGTTCGGACGGTTGTAATGAGTAATCTTCACTGGTGTATAACAATACCAGTGCGGTAAATAGGGTATCGTTCAGCTGATAGTGTTTGAGTGCCTCATTGTGTCGGCACAACAGCTGATTGGTGGTGTGTTGCAGCAAACGGCTGAGCACAATTTCCTGACGGGCGGCAGACTCATCGAGCTGACGTGCACGCTCTAGCAGGGTTTCAATCGGAAGTTTAGGTTTCGGCATGGTAGGCTGTTAATCTAACCAAAGATAAATTAATCGGACAAAAGATACTTCTTAGCAAAATAGTAACGGCTGAAACTATCGTTGGCAAACAGCGACTGTCCCGTTCGCACGATAAATACGTAACAAATTGATAAAATATATGGATGTGTATCCTGTCGGCACAGGATATCCTGCGCAGCAGAGTAGGTGGATAACCGCCCTGCTGCCCGTCATTGGATTGTGATATGCAAAGTGAACATAAGCGAAATATTCCGGCGCTGACTTTGGCCGCCATCGGTGTGGTGTACGGTGATATCGGCACCAGCCCCCTGTATACCTTGCGTGAATGTATTCTGGCTGCGTCTTCGCTGGGGGTGACGCAAAGCGTCATTTTAGGTTTTCTGTCTACCCTGTTTTGGATCTTGATGTTGGTGGTTTCCATCAAGTATGTCTGCTTTGTGATGCGCGCAGACAATGCCGGTGAAGGTGGGATCTTAACGCTGATGTCATTGGCCGGGCGACGTACTCAGCCCCGCACAACCGCCATTATTTTGGTACTGGGTCTCATTGGCGCGGGCTTTTTTTACGGCGATGGCATGATAACCCCCGCTATCTCGGTGCTGTCGGCGATGGAAGGGCTGGAGTTGATCACCCCGGACTTCGATCCGTACGTGGTTCCGCTGGCGATGGTGGTGCTAACCGGCTTGTTTGTGATCCAAAAGCACGGTACCGAGATGGTCGGTAAACTGTTTGGCCCGGTGATGCTGTTGTGGTTTTTGCTACTGGCCGTGCTGGGGATTCGTGGCATCATCCAGCATCCGGCGGTGTTGCAGGCGCTCGATCCGCGTTGGGCGCTGGATTTCTTCTGGCAGCATAAGCTGAT
>JBOFCH010000136.1:0-10060 GCA_051645985.1 Plesiomonas sp.
AAGTCGCGCCTCACTGAGTATTGCTAGTGGGCGATGGCAGATCGCTCAGTTAAAGGAAACAAGTGGTCTTGTATTTATGGGGTATCCGGTGTTGCCGGATCTGGTATCTAAATTGCATAACGGGTAACTAATCTTAATTTAAGTCGTTCTGATGACGTTTTGACGATGGAGTTTGAGGATGGAATTGTCCGCAATACAGCAAGAAATGAAGAGCATGGCTCTGGATGCTGCGGGATCCGCACGCAGCCTGCCGGTAACGGGTACGGCGCAGAACAGTGCTTTGGACTTCTCTGCTTTATTAGGGGATGCCATCAACCATGTCAATGGCCTGCAAAAGGCATCCAACACGTTGGCGACCCGCTTTGATGCGGGCGATCACAGTGTGGGGCTGGCAGATGTGATGATCGCCGGCCAAAAATCCTCCGTCGCCTTTGAGGCCACGGTACAGGTACGTAATAAGCTGCTCGAAGCTTATAAAGAAATCATGAGTATGCCTGTCTGACGGCACGCGGTTGAATTATGGCAGACTCCAGTACAACTCTGGCAACAGCAACCGATCCGGTGGGCGCAGGTAGCGCCGGCCAGAATCCGGATTTGGGTGAGCGCTCCTCGCGCTTTGAATTTCTTTCTCAGGTCGACTGGCTACGCCAGCTGATCCTCGTGGTGGCAGTCGCAATTTGTATTGCGCTGATTATCTTTGCCTTTTTCTGGGCACAAGAGCCAGAAATGCGTCCGCTTGGCACTTACGGTAACGAAGAGCTGGTGCAGACGCTGGACTATCTTGACCAGAACAAGGTGCCGTACAAGCTCGATGGCAACACCATCAAAGTGGCGCAAGATCAGTATCAGAAAACCAAACTGCTGCTGACCCGGGCCGGGCTGGATAAACCGAGCGATAACGGTGATGACATCCTGCTCAGCGACATGGGGTTTGGCGTCTCGCAACGCTTGGAGCGTGAGCGCCTAAAGCTCAGCCGTGAGCGTCAACTGGCCTCAGCTATTGAGCAGATCCGTAATGTCATGAAGGCGCAAGTTCTGCTGGCATTGCCACGTGAAAGCGTGTTTATCCGCGATCAAAACAACGCCAGCGCCAGTGTGATGGTGACGCTGCGAGCCGGTAAGAGTCTAACTCAAGAAGAGGTAGATTCGATTGTCGATATGGTCGCCTCGGCGGTGCCGGGTCTTAGCACCACGCGGGTCACCGTTTCTGATCAAACCGGTCGTTTGCTCAACTCCGGCAGTCAAGATCCAGCGTCAATGGCCCAGCGCCGGGAATTTGACTTACAGCGCCAGCAGGAAAAAGCCCTGCGTGAGAAGATTGACTCTATTTTGATCCCCGTGCTGGGCATGGGGGCATATACTGCCGAAGTTGGCGTATTGATGGACTTCACCCAGCGTGAGCAGACACAAAAACAGTTCGATCAAGATAAACCGGCCATGCGCAGTGAGTTTAGTCGTGAGAACGTTAACCGTGGTCGCGGGGTTGCCGGCGTTCCAGGGGCACTGAGCAATCAACCTCCGGCTGACTCTTCTATCCCACAGGATGTGAAGGCGCTGCAAAGTGGCGACAAACTGTCTGATGGTAGCTTTAGCAAAGAGTCGACCCGTAACTACGAGGTGGATACCACCATCAAGCATACCCGTCAGGCCACGGGGCAGCTGGAGAAAATGAGCGTCTCGGTGGCGGTAGACTACAAACCGGGTACCGCGCCGGATACCGGTAATGCCGTCCGGGTGGCGCGTAATGATGCTGAGCTGGAAAACCTGCGTCGTCTGCTGATTGGCGGTCTGGGCATGGACATGAAGCGTGGTGACGTACTGGAGTTAGTCTCCGTACCGTTTGCCTCGACCGATGCGCTGGCCGATATTACTGAACCACCATTCTGGGAAAGTGAGAACTTCCGGCAGAGTATTCGTTATCTGTCTGCTGCGCTGGTGGTGATTGTTCTGCTGTTGGTATTGGTGCGTCCGGCGATGCAGCGTTTGCTCAATCCGAAGATCGACAAGCAGCTGCAAGAAGATGCCGAGAACGAGTTGTTGCAAGAAGACGAACTCAAGCTGCTCAGCAGCGATCTGGAAGACAGCACCTTGTCTATCGGCAGTATGTTAGAGCTACCTAACCTGCATCGCGATGAGGATCTGGTGAAGGCAGTGCGTGCGCTGGCGGCGAACGAACCGCAGCTGGCAACACAGGTCATTAAGTACTGGCTGGAAAACCATGACAAATGATAATGAACTGGCCCCATCGGTTTCGATGTCAGGGCTGGAGATGGCCTCTATTTTGTTACTGAGTCTGAGCGAAGAAGACGCCGGTAATATTCTTAGCAAACTAGAGCCTAAACAGGTACAGAAACTGGGCCGCCAAATGGCGGTCACCCTTGACCCGGGTCATGATCAGGTGTCGTACGTACACCGCCGCTTTGTGGATGATATTCAGAAATTCACCAGCATTGGGGTCGGTAGTCACGACTTTGTGCGTAATGCCTTGGTGGCTGCACTGGGTGAAGATAAAGCCAGTAATCTGGTGGATCAAATCATCTTGTCCAGTGGCTCCAAAGGCTTGGATACGCTTAAGTGGATGGATGCACGCCAAGTGGCCAGTATCATCCAGCACGAACACCCGCAGATCCAAACCATTGTGCTGGCCTATCTGGAGCCCGATCAGTCGGCCAGTATTCTGGCCCAGTTCCCGGAGCGGGTACGTTTGGACTTGACCATGCGTATTGCCAACCTGTCCGAAGTTCAGCCGGCGGCACTGCAAGAGCTGAACGACATCATGGAGAAACAGTTTGCCGGTCAGGCGGGTGCCCAGTCAGCGAAGATGGGCGGACCGAAGGCCGCGGCCGAGATCATGAACTATCTGGACACCGCTATCGAGTCGCCATTGATGGATTCTCTGCGCGATCAGGACGAAGAGTTGGCCCAGCAGATCCACGATCTGATGTTTGTGTTCGACAACCTGATGGACGTGGAAGATCGTGGCATTCAAATGTTGCTGCGCGAAGTACCGAACGATGTACTGCAACGCGCGCTCAAAGGTGCCGACGAACACTTGCGTGAAAAGGTATACCGCAATATGTCCAAACGGGCAGTGGAAATGCTGCGCGAAGATCTGGAAGCCATGGGGCCAGTACGGGTTGCCGATGTGGAAGCCGCACAGAAAGAAGTACTGGCCATCATCCGTCGTATGGCCGATGCCGGCGAGATTGTGATCAACAGCCCAGGCAGTGGCGATCAGTTTATCTAAGCGGTGAGGTAACCAGATGGATGAGCGTCAAACCGGCCGCTATGTGCGCCCGGACGAGAGCGCAGCCGAGCAGTTTGAAAACTGGTCGCTGCCGGATTACAGCCACGAGGTGCTGGATGACAGCACCCTGAATGCCCTCGGTTATAACCGCACGATCCGCTGGCCTGATCCCGAGCCGGAGCAGGAAGAAACCGTCCCGGCGCTGACCGCCGAAGAGCTGGAACAAATTCATCAAGCCGCTCGGGAAGAAGGCTTTGCCGCCGGACATGCCGAAGGGAAGCAAGAAGGCTTTAGCGCCGGACATGCCGAAGGGAAGACGGCCGGTTTTACCGAAGGGCGGGAAGAAGGCCGGCAGCAAGGCATTGCCGAAGGACAAGCGGAAATCGCCCAGCAGGTGCAGGCGCTGACGCAGGCCTTGAGCCAGCTACATCAGCCGCTGCGCGATATCGATACCCAAGTCGAGCAGCAGCTGTTACAGATGCTGCTGACGCTGACCCGCGAAGTCACGCAAACCGAGGTCAGTCTCAATCCGGCCGTGTTGCTGGAGACCCTGCGTCAGGCGATTGCTGCGTTGCCGGTTGCCGCCGAGCAGCCGTTAATCTGCCTGCATCCGCAGGATTTGGCCTGTGTCGAACAGCATTACACGCCGGCACAAATTCGCGAGCAAGGTTGGCGATTGCGCGCCGATCCATCGATGGCCCGCGGCGATGTGCGAGTCAGTGAACACGTCTCGCAGGTGCGCTGTAATATGGCGCAGCGACTGGCGCAGGTGCTGGAGCAGTTTCGGCATATCAACCATCGCCGCTTAGACGCGTTGGATGAGGCCGTGCAAGCAGCGCACGATCGTATGCCGCCCGCGCCACCGGAGCCTGAACCGCAGGCAAACCTCGATAGTGACATTCACACCGAGCCACAGCTGAGCGATGCGGAGACCGCGCATGTCCCTGCGTGAATCACTGGCGGCTTATCAGTGTCGTAACCTCGCCGATAAGCCGGTGGCCGCCGGTAAGCTGGTGCGGGTAGTCGGGTTGACGCTGGAGGCCATCGGTTGCCGCGCACCGGTCGGTAGCCTGTGCTTGATTGAAACGGTCACTGGCGATATGGAAGCCGAAGTGGTCGGTTTTAGTGGTGATACCCTGTTTTTGATGCCGACTGAGCCGTTAACCGGGGTATTACCGGGCGCACGCGTTACGCCGATTGTCAGCAAGCAGGGCATTCCGGTCGGCCCAGAGTTGCTGGGGCGCATTATCGATGGCGTCGGTCGTCCACTTGATGGGCTGGGGCCGCTACGCTGTCAGCAGAGTGCTGACTTCTCCGCCGCACCGATTAACCCACTGCAACGTAAACCGATCCATGAAGTGCTGGATGTGGGCATCAAGGCCATCAACAGTATGCTGACGGTGGGCAAGGGCCAGCGTATCGGTCTGTTTGCCGGCTCTGGGGTCGGTAAATCGGTCACCCTCGGCATGATGACGCGCGGTACTACTGCACAGGTGGTGGTCGTGGGCCTGATTGGTGAGCGGGGCCGTGAGGTGCGTGAATTTATTGAAGAGATCCTCGGTGAAGAAGGACGCCGTCGTTCGGTGGTCATTGCGGCGCCCGCGGATTCGTCGCCACTGATGCGGTTAAAAGGCTGCCAAACCGCCTTGACGGTTGCCGAGTATTTTCGCGATCAGGGGCTGGATGTATTGTTGCTGATGGATTCGCTAACCCGTTTTGCCCAAGCGCAGCGGGAGATCGCGCTGTCGGTGGGGGAGCCACCGGCTACCAAAGGTTATCCGCCATCGGTGTTTGCCAAATTGCCGGCCTTGGTTGAGCGCGCCGGTAACGGCGCAGAAGGGAAAGGCTCGATCACCGCCTTCTTTACCGTCTTGAGTGAAGGGGATGACCTGCAAGATCCGATTGCCGATGCCTCACGGGCTATTCTCGATGGCCATATCGTACTGTCACGTCAGCTGGCCGATGCCGGTCACTATCCGGCCATTGATGTCGAACGATCGGTCAGCCGGGTGATGCCAGCGATCACGACGGATGAGCATCAACTGATGGCGCGGGCAGTGCGGCAAATTTGTGCCACCTACAACCGCAATCAAGATTTGATTGCCATCGGTGCCTACCAACGTGGTAATGACCCACGGGTGGATCAGGCCATTGATTTTAAACCTAAGGTTGATGAATACCTACAGCAGGGCATGAAGGATGTCTGGCCGTTTGAACGCTGTGTTAGCGATTTAAAACAGGTACTGCTTGGAGGTTGATAGCGTATGAAAGCATTGGATTTACTGCTGGAGCAGGCGGGTAAGAAAGAGCAAGATGCCTCCGGCCATCTGTCACAGGCACGTCAGCAATTGAGCATGCATGTGGCGCAGATGGAGCGGATCTATGATTATCGCTACGACTATTGCCGGCAGATGTCACAGCGTGGCAGTGCGGGTTTGAATGCCAGCGAGTACCATCACTTGCAACAGTTTATCGGGCATCTGGATCAAAATCTGGTGAAGCAAAATTATGCTCGCCACACTTTTGAAGAGCAGGCCGATCGGGCGCGTGAGTTGTGGCTGGAAGCCAAACAAAAACGCAAATCCCTCGAAATGCTGGTAGAGCGACGTGAAAAGCAAAAGCAGCAAAAAGCCGCGCGTGAAGAGCAAAAACTAAACGACGAGATGGCGGCGCAGTTACTGCGTCGTTTTCAAACCACGGCGCGTTGAGGTCGCTTGGTTTGGGCTGATTGAAGCCACTTGGTGAAATGTCAATTTGTTGGCGTGCTTTTTGCTCGTATTGCTGAGGAATTGACGCGACATGAGCGCGGTCGCATAGTTGCCGACCTGTCTGCGCCATAGTCTTCCCGCATAACTGAATAGCCTAAGGAAGGTTTGAGATGCCACAATCTGTACTTCTTCCCGCCGCTGGGCCTACCGCCAGCAGTACCGGCCCTGCTTCTCAAACCCCGAGTCAAGCCTCTGGTACATCCCGCCCCGCCACGTCAAGTAGCCGCTTTGATGAGTGCCTGAATCAGGCGCAGCAAAGCAGTGAGCGGCAAAAAGATGCCGCGGGTAAGACGGCGAATACCGCCAAGTCTGACGCTCATAGCGCCGCGGTCACCCATGATAAAGGTGCCAATCCATCTAAATCGGATAAGGCGGATAAAAGCGATAAAGCCGCATCAGCCAAAAATAAAAAAGACCCGACGGTTGACCCTAATGCTGAGACGACGGGGGCTGGCGCGGCTAACCCCTCGGACGTGGTGGATGACAGTGCATCGTCTGTCGATGGTGATGGGCTGAGCAGCAAGGTGTCAGAGGCCGTCGCTAATGGGGTTGGGCAAGAAGGCGCTGTGCAACAAAGTATCGAGAATAGCACCGCCAAACAGGTGGCCGCGTCCAGTGCAGCTAACGCGGCCGATGATCCTTGGTTACAGCAGATTGAAGCTAGTCGGCAAACCTTGCAGTCAGGGCAAGGGAAAGCCAGTACTGGTACGGATGCGTTAACGCAGTTGGCAGCGACCGGTGGGCGTACTCAAGCACAATCTGTTGAGCTGGCGGCCAGTGCCAAGCTCAATGCCAATGCCGAACACATGGCCGCAGCGCTCAAAGACGCGGGCACGCAAAAGGTCGAGGCCACGGCGGGATCGGCACCGCACACCGACAGCGCGCTGCAAGCACTGTTGGACACCGATGCGCCGAGTGAAAAAGTGGCCGGCAAAGCCGACAGTGAGCTGTTGGCCGCTAGCAAAGCGGCTGCGACGCATCAGGCGCCAGAGTCATCGACCGCGTCCACACATACCCCATCAGCGACTCACCAGTTTCTCGACAGCCTCCGTCAGGCGCAGGGTAATAACGTGTTGTCAGCTCAGCGCCAGCCTGAGCCTCAGGCGCCCACGCCATTACCTCTGCGCCATCCGGAACAAAGTGCGCAGGCTTTACAAGAACAGGTACAGTTTTTGCTTAACCGCAAGCTGGATACGGTGGAAATTCGTCTAGATCCGCCCGAACTGGGCAATTTACAGATCAAATTGCATCTGAATCAGGATCAAGCGCAGGTCGGGATCGTGGTGCAAAGCAGCCACGCCCGTGAACTGCTGGAGCAGACTTTGCCACGACTGCGTGAAATGTTGGCCCAGCAGGGGATCCAGTTGGGACAAACGCAGGTGCAGCAGCAAAGCCAGCAACAGCAAGGCGGTGCGTCGGGCCATGGTCAGGACTTGCGCGGTGCCGCCGGACAGGCTGGCAGCGCCCTCGGCAATGGCGGCGATATCGGTGCTGACGAGATGCTGTCGGTACAGCAGCACACAGTCACCGGCAGCGCCCACGCGGTCGATTATTACGCGTGAGACAATCTTCCCGAGCCGGTCGGATATTATTAGGAAAAGAGAACAGATGGCAGAGAACCTTACGCTGGATGGCAATGCCAGCGGCAATAATAAAAAACGCTGGCTGATTATTGGCCTGATTGCGCTGTTGGTGATTGGCGCTGGGGCTGGCAGTTACTATTACTGGTTTGCTGCGGATAAGAGCGAATCCCTGCCGAAAAAAGGCTTCTCGCCGGTGCTGGGCACCATGGCGATGTACGTAAATACCTCGCGTCCGTTTGTGTTCAACGTTTCTGGCGGCCTGCGCGATCGCTTGGTTGAGATCCGGGTGCAACTGTTGGTGCGCAATGACAATGATCGCGCATTGGTGCAAGCGAACCTGCCACTGATTGAAAGTATTATTTTGTCGTCCTTCTCTGCGGCCACCGTAGAGCAGTGGCGCGATCCACGTAGCCGTGAACTGCTGCGTGATCAGGCCCTCAAAGAGGTGCGTGATTCGATGGAAAAACTGGTCAACGCACCTGCGGTTGAGCAGATCCTGTTAACCAGTTATGTCATGCAATAAGGTAACCCGTGACTGATATCCTCTCACAAGACGAAATTGATGCCCTGTTACACGGGGTAGATGATGTCGTTGACGATGCGCCGGAGCAGCCGAAATCGCAGGGTGTGAAGGCGTTTGATTTCTCCTCACAGGATCGGATTGTCCGTGGCCGGATGCCGACACTGGAGTTGATTAACGAGCGTTTTGCTCGTCACATGCGCATCAGTTTGTTCAACATGATGCGTCGTACCGCCGAAGTGTCGATCAATAGCGTACAGATGCTCAAGTTTGGCGAATATGTGCACACCCTGTTTGTGCCAACCAGTTTGAACATGGTGCGTTTTCGCCCACTTAAGGGCACGGCGCTGATCACGCTGGAAGCGCGTCTGGTGTTCATTTTGGTGGAAAACTTCTTCGGTGGTGATGGCCGTTTCCCGAATAAAGTGGAAGGGCGTGAATTTACCCCGGCTGAGCGCCGTATTATCCAGATGCTGCTCAAATTAATCTTCGGGGATTACAAAGAGGCATGGGGGCCGGTGATGGATGTCGAGTTCGATTATCTCGACTCCGAAGTGAACCCCGCGATGGCTAACATCGTCAGCCCGACCGAAGTGGTGGTGGTGAGTTCGTTCCATATCGAACTGGATGGCGGCGGTGGCGATGTGCACATCACCATGCCGTATTCAATGCTTGAACCTATTCGTGAATTGTTGGATGCCGGTGTTCAGGGCGATAAGAGTGACACCGACATGCGCTGGGGCAAGGCGCTACGCGAAGAGATTATGGAGATCAATGTTGATCTGCGCGCCAAGCTGTTGGATGTCGATCTGACGCTGCGCGATCTGATGAACATGAAGGCCGGCGACATTATTCCGGTGGATATGCCGGAAAGTTTGCTGGTGTATGTGGAAGATTTGCCGAGCTTCCGTGCCCAGTTGGGGCAGGCCAATGAGAATCTGGCTCTCAAGATCACCGAGCGTCTGAAACGGCCAGAAGTGATGAAAAGTGAACTGTCCCTGATCCGGGGCAGCGATAAATTACTCGATGAAATTGTGGTGTTAGACGATGAGTGATATGACAACCGATCAGGAGAAGCTGGCCGAGCAGTGGGCCAGTGAAATGGGTGTGGAAGACGATGGTGTGAAACGTGCAGAGTTGGAAGAGCTGCACGATGAGAGCGCGCCACTGAATCCAAACGAGCGTAAGCGTCTGGACAGCATTCTGGATATTCCGGTTACCATCTCCATGGAAGTGGGTCGCAGTCAGATCAGCATCCGTAACTTGCTGCAACTGAACCAAGGCTCAGTGGTGGAGCTGGAGCGGATCGCCGGTGAGCCACTGGATGTGATGGTTAACGGCACCTTGATCGCGCACGGTGAAGTGGTGGTGGTTAACGACAAGTTCGGGATCCGTCTGACCGATGTGATCAGCCAAACTGAACGCATCAAGAAGCTGAAGTAAGCATGAAACGTCTTATCCCGGCAGCCGCGTTGCTGCCGTTACCGGCCTGGTCTGCCCAGCCGGACATGAATATCGGCATGGCGCTGATGTCGCTATTGCTAGTTCTGGGTTTGATTGTCGGCCTCGGATGGTTGGCCAAGCGAGTGCGCTTACCCTTTAACGGGCATGGCAATTTGCGGGTGGAGCAGCAGCAGGCACTCGGTCAACGTGAGCGGCTGATGGTGGTGAATGTGGAAGGGCAGCGTTTGTTGCTGGGTGTGACACCACATAGCATCAGCTTGCTCAAAGAGTTGGGTGAGGCCCCGGAAAATACCGCTAATCCGCCATCGGGTTTTCAGCTGCAGCTCAATGCACTGCTGGAAAAACGCAAGTCTGCGGCCAAGTCCGCTGCCGATAAGTCCGCTTCTGATAATGAGTCTGCGCACTGATGTTCCCGACGTTTTCTCGCCTGCGTAGCTTACGTGCTACGTTGCAGCGTCCGCTGTATATTGTTTTGCCG
>JBOFCH010000137.1:0-4273 GCA_051645985.1 Plesiomonas sp.
GCCAGCGGGGTCCGTACCTGCTGGCGCGGCGCCTACTGCGCCGGCCGGTAGTATGCCTGCCAGCGGTGCGGTCAAACCACCGGCGACTGGCCCATCGGGTACGCCTGCGGCGGCCAAACCGGCCGCCAGTAAGCCCGCCAAACCGGCTCAGGGAGCAAGACAGTGAGTTTTTATCGAGCCAGAGGACGAGTCATCATCGCTCTGTCCTTTTTGATTGCGTTGGTGCTACAGATGATGCCGTGGCCGGTGGAGTTGGATGCTCTGCGTCCTTCTTGGCTGGCGTTGGTGCTGATTTACTGGGTGGTCGCATTGCCGCACCGGGTGAACGTAGGCACCGCCTTTTTAACCGGAATCATCTGGGATCTGGCGCAGGGTGCCACGCTGGGGGTACATGCGCTGGCGCTGTCTCTGTTGGCTTATGTGGTGGCCTTTAATTTTCAGTTATTGCGTAATCTGGCACTTTGGCAGCAGGGCGTGGTGGTACTGGTGTTATCGCTAGCCTGTAAATTGATTGTCTTTTGGGCCGAGTTTCTGGTTTCTACCGTTCAGTTCCGGCCGGACATGCTGTGGGGTAGCTTGATCAGTGGCCTGCTGTGGCCGTGGCTGTTCTTACTGCTGCGCAAAGTACGTCGCCAGTTTGCCATCCGTTAAGGACGCGTATGATTTATTTAGCATCAACTTCTCCGCGTCGTCGTGAGCTTTTGGCCTTGCTGGGCGTGGAGTTTACGGTTTTACCGATCAATGTGCCGGAAATTTACGATCCGTCAGAATCACCGCAGCAATATGTGTTACGGTTAGCGCAGGATAAAGCCCACGCGGGTGTGAGCGTGGCACCGCAGGACCATCCCGTGGTGGCCGCCGATACCATCGTGGTGTTGGGTGACCAAGTACTGGAAAAACCACGCAATGAAGCGCATGCCGCCGAGATGTTGCAGGCGTTGTCCGGGCGTACCCATCAGGTGTATACCGCCGTGGCAGTGGCCGATCGTCAGCAAATCCATTGTTGTTGCGTGGTCACGGATGTGACTTTCCGCCCGTTAACATCGGCGGATATTGCTCACTATATTCAGTCAGGCGAGCCGGCCGATAAAGCCGGTGCCTATGGCATTCAGGGTGCAGGTGGCCGTTTCGTGGCACACCTGTCAGGCAGTTACCATGCTGTGATGGGCTTACCCTTAATGGAAACCGATCAGCTGCTGGCTCGTTTTACCCGATCCGCGTAAACGGCAGGGTGCGTCGGCAGAACAGAGAAGAGTTGAGGAATTACCATGACGGCTGAGCTATTAATCAACGTTACTCCGAGTGAAACCCGGATCGCGATGGTCGAAGGCGGGGTATTACAGGAAGTCCATATTGAGCGCGAGGCCAAACGCGGGATCGTCGGCAATATTTATAAGGGAAAAGTCAGCCGGGTATTGCCGGGCATGCAGGCCGCGTTTGTCGACATTGGTCTAGAAAAAGCCGCGTTCTTACACGCCTCTGACATCGTTCCGCATACCGAGTGCGTGGCCGATACCGAGCAGCAGCAGTTTCGCGTGCGTGACATTGCCGAACTGGTGCGTCAAGGCCAAGACATTATGGTACAGGTGGTGAAAGATCCACTGGGAACCAAAGGCGCGCGTTTAACCACCGACATCACCCTGCCATCACGCTACTTGGTCTTTATGCCGGGAGCCAGTCATGTCGGGGTATCGCAGCGCATTGAGAGCGAAGTAGAGCGTGAGCGCCTAAAAGGGATCGTTGGGCAACATTGTGATGAGCTAGGCGGTTTTATTATCCGCACCGCCGCCGAGGGCGTGGGCGAAGCAGAGCTGGCACAGGATGCGGCCTTTTTAAAACGCCTGTGGAGCAAAGTGCTGCAACGCAAAGCGCGTCAAGGTAGCCGCAGCACTTTGTACGGCGAGCTGGCGATTGGCCAGCGGATCTTACGTGACTTTGTCGGTACTGAACTGGCGCGGATCCGGGTCGATTCGCGGCAGATGTTTGAAGTGCTGACCGAGTTTACCCGTGAATATGTGCCGGAGCTGACCGACAAGTTTGAGCTATACTCCGGTCGTCAGCCGATTTTCGACTTGTTTGATATTGAAAATGAAATTCAGCGGGTCTTGGATCGCAAAGTGGAGCTGAAATCGGGCGGTTACCTGATCATTGATCAGACCGAAGCGATGACCACCATCGATATCAACACCGGTGCGTTTGTGGGTCACCGTAATCTGGAAGAGACCATTTTCAACACCAATATTGAAGCGACGCAGGCGATTGCGCGTCAGCTGCGCCTGCGCAACTTGGGCGGGATCATTATTATCGATTTTATCGATATGCTGAGTGAAGAGCACCGTCGGCGCGTTTTACACTCGTTAGAGCAAGCGTTGGGCAAAGACCGCGTGAAAACCAACATCAATGGTTTTACCCAGTTAGGCCTGGTGGAGATGACCCGCAAGCGTACCCGCGAGAGTTTGGAGCACGTGCTGTGTGGTGAGTGCCCGAGTTGTCAGGGTCGCGGCACGGTCAAAACCGTGGAAAGTGTCTGCTATGAAATTCTGCGCGAAATCGTGCGGGTGCATCATGCCTATGACGCGGATCAGTTTCTGGTGTATGCCTCAGCGGCCGTGGCTGATGCCCTGCGTGGTGAGGAGTCGCATGCGCTGGCGGAGCTGGAATTGTTCATCGGTAAACAGGTCAAAATTCAAAATGAACCGCTCTATCAGCAAGAGCAGTTTGATGTCGTCATGATGTGACGGAGCCGATCGTGGGGCAATCACCGCGCGTGGCCTGGGGGCTGCGTATTTTCGCCGGAATTTTGGTTCTGATTGCCCTGCTGATCAGCGGCTTACGTTTGGCCTTACCGCATCTGGAGCAGTGGCGTGTGCCGCTGCTGACGCAGGTGCGCAGCTGGACCGGTATTCCGCTGGAGATCGGCGTCTTGCACGGCCGCTGGTTGGCTGCCGGGCCGGAACTGACACTGGACAATGTGTCGCTGAGTCTGCCCAAGTTGCAGGTGCAGGTGAGCCAAGTCCGCGGGCAGCTGAATCTTTGGCAATCGTTGCTACAGCGTCGCTGGCAATTTTCCTCCCTAATTTTCTCCGGTGTTCGTCTGGACAGCAGTTACCCGTGGCGTGCTAGCGCGCCGGCCGGTGACGACAATGATCGGCAAGCATTGCGTCTGCTCGATGCGCTGGTTTTCGATCAGCTCAGTCAGTTTGAACTCAAAGACAGCCAGTTTCGTTTTATCACGCCCTCCGGTGAGCCATTACAGCTGACGGTGAATCGGCTCGGCTGGCATAACAACCAGCGTCGGCATCAGGCGCAAGGCAATATCGCGTTGGCCGGTGACGGACAGCAATATGGAGCGTTGGATCTGCGCTTTGATCTCTATGACGGCTTACATCGGCTGGAGTATGGGCAAATTTACCTACACGGTGAACAGCTGGATCTGACACCGTGGCTGACCAAACGTGGGGCGCGTCTAACGGGCTTGCAATCAGCCCAGCTGAGTGTCAGTGCGTGGCTAACGATTGCCGATAACCGGATGCAAGATGGGCTGTTGCAGCTCGAAAACGGTAACAGCCTGTGGGGCGAGGAGGATGATACCCATAGCCTACGTTTTCACCGCTTACAGGTGCAACTACAGCGCGAGCATGACACGCTGACGGCGCGCATTCCGCAGCTGGCGTTGCAAACCGATCAGCAGCCGTGGCCAGTTAGTTACCTGCAAGCCAGTTACCGTGCTGGGGAGCTGCGCTTACACAGCTCAGCACTGGATCTGGCGTTGATCTCGCCGTTGTTACCGGCGGCGGTACCGGAGATTGCCGCCTTACGGGTGCTGCAACAGATGCAGCCACAGGGTGAAATCAGCGATTTACAGCTGACGTTGCCATTGGCCACATTGGCGCAAACGACGGTGCAGGCCCGTTTTGCGCATCTGGGGATCCGCGGTGGCGCGCAGTGGCCAGCACTAACCGATATTACCGGTAATCTTCAAGGCTCGTTAGCTGCGGCGCGCTTACAGGTGCGTGCTGGTCCACACAGTGTCTTGACCTATCCGCAGCAGTTCCCTGAGCCGATTACCCTGGCCGGCAGTGAAGTGGACTTGCAGGCCACCTTTGGCGAGCAAGGCTGGCAGCTGAGCAGTGAGCGGGTGGATTTACGTTCACCGTATTTGCAGTTTAACGGCCGTTTTCGCTTAGATTGGCCGCGCGAACAGGCACCGTGGCTGGGCATTTTGGGCGGGATTAATTTAAGTCAGGCGGCGCAAGCGTGGCGCTATTATCCG
>JBOFCH010000138.1:0-6081 GCA_051645985.1 Plesiomonas sp.
CGTCGGCAGCGCGTTTACCAAAAGCACATGGGGCGCGAAGCCCATCAACTGACGCCGTTACAGGGTTGGCGCTCGGTAGCGGCCCAGCTGTATTGCTGGACGCTGGTGTTGTTGGCCTTTGGTCTGCTGGTGGGCAAGTTGCTGTACTGGGTTGGCTTGTACTTTGAACAGTCGTGGACGGCGCAATTTTTGACCTACAGCTGGCATAGCCTGAGTGTGTCACTGCTGGCGGCGGGAATGACGTTACTGCTGGCATTGCTGCTTAACTTTTACCATCGCTTAAATCCCCGGACTTACAGTACGCTGCCGATGCGCTTGGCATCCTTGGGGTATGCGGTGCCCGGTACCGTGCTGGCGATCGGCCTTTTGATCCCACTGACCGGCGCCGATCATGGGTTGAATGCACTGGCGAAATCGATGGGTTTACCGTTACCGGGGCTGATATTCAGTGGTTCGTTGCTGGCGCTGGTATTTGCTTATAGCGTGCGCTTCTCGGCGATGGCGGTCGGGGGCGTTGAGAGTACGTTGGCGAAGATTTCCCCGTCACTGGATATGGTCAGTCGTACTCTGGGCAGTCGTCCGCTGTCGATGCTGCGTCGGGTGCATCTGCCTTTGTTGCGTCGAGGGTTACTGACGGCCGCCATGATGGTGTTTATCGAGAGCATGAAAGAGCTGAATGCCTCTTTACTGCTGCGCCCGTTTAACTTTGATACTCTGGCCACTCACGTATTTACCTTTACCTCCGATGAACAGCTAGAGCTGGCGGCGTTGCCGGCATTGGTGCTGGTCTTGGTCGGTCTGTTACCGGTGATTTGGTTGAACCTGTCGTTACAGCGGAAGTCCTGATATGTATGCGTTATCTGCCACTGACCTGACCTGTCGTTATGAAGACAAGGCGGTTTTGCAAAATCTGTCACTGCATGTGGCGCCGAATGAAATTCTCTGCCTACTCGGTAGCAGTGGTTGTGGCAAAACCACTTTGCTCAAAGCGATTGCCGGACTGCTGCCACTGAGTGACGGGGAGATCCTGATTGCCGGTGACTGTGTGAGCCGCGCGGGTCTGACGGTCGCGCCGGAGCACCGTCATTTGGGGATGATCTTTCAGGACTATGCGCTGTTCCCCCATCTGACGGTGGAGCAAAATGTCGGGTTTGGTCTGCACGGGCAACCGAAAGCGCAGATCCGAGACGCCGTTGCCGAGATGCTGACCTTGGTGCGCTTAGACGGGCTAGAAAAGCGCTTTCCGCATGAGCTGTCGGGCGGACAACAGCAGCGGGTAGCGATCGCCCGCGCGCTGGCGTGTCAACCGGCGTTGCTGTTGTTGGATGAGCCGTTTTCCAATATCGATACGCAGGTACGGTTCGCCATGATTGAGGAGATCCGTCAGATCTTGAAAACGCGTGGTGTGGCGGCGATTTTTGTGACGCACAGTAAGGAGGAGGCATTTGCGTTCTCCGATCGTATGGCGGTGATGAACGAAGGTCGGATTGCCCAGATTGGTGAGCCAGCGGCGCTGTACCATCAGCCGCATAGCCGTTTTGTTGCCGATTTTCTCGGTACGGCCAATTATCTGGCCGCTACCGTGGGCGCGGATAAGCAGACGTTGGAGACTTTGCTGGGGCGTTTTAGCTTCGCGGAAACCTTACCGTTTGCAGCCGGTAGTGAGGTGGAGTGGATGCTGCGGCCACAGCAGATGCAACTGCGCGCCGATCCGCAGGGCGAGGCGGTGGTGATCAGAAGGCAGTTTCTCGGCAGCATCAGTTGTTACCATGTGGAGTTAGCCGGTGTGTGTCTGATTATTCATGCGAATACGCCGTTGCAACCGGGAGCGCGAGTCCATCTGGAGCTAGATTGTCAGGCTCCGGTGTTGTTTGCCGGTTAACGGGCGTGTGGGATGGGGAATGACTGTCTACTGATGTCTACTGATGATGTTATCGCGGTCTGCGGCGCTTAACGGCTAGTCATGTTAGCGTGTTAGTGGACTGGCGTTCTCCTGATTTGCAAGGATAGCTGAGGGCTATTTTTCGCTCCCGCGTTCTGTAATGCTCGTTCACTGATTTTTTTCTTATTGTCTCTTTTCGTGGCTTCTTTTTTTAGTGTCTCTTCGTCTTTTCATCTCTTCTTTCTATCTTATCTGCGGTCGGTTTTTATCTCTCTTTGCTTTGCGGCGCTCTTCAACGTTGTAGAGGGCGTTCTCGGCCAGCCCCGTCCCCGCCAGAATAAGACTCACCGTTGATGTTCATAAGACCGTTGATGGGGGAAAACGTTGATGATTATTTATGCGTGAACGTAACGAAATATAGGCCGATGGTATTGGCGCGGTGTCATTTATCTCGCCATATTCGGTTACCCGTGTCATGGCTCTTTACATCTGGGAATGCGAGCAAACGTGAATAATGGTGAGCTGCCGTAACCGGGTGTAACTGGGGAGCGTAAAAGCGCCTCAGGGGCATTGAAGATGGGCGCATATCCAGCCGGTGACCGAGATCTTTGTGTGATCAAATTTTTCCATGACGGCCAGATGTTATTCGGTAGAACGTGTTGATGAATAAATACTTTTTTACGCAATGCATAGGGGCAAAGGTAGCATCGGCAAGGGCGCTGAGTAGACTGCTTAACCAAGACGTGCGGCCTAAAACACCATCGCATTTGGGATGCGAAGGATGTTTAGGCCAGTTACGCTGCGAACTTATATTCAGGCAGGCATTGTTTATCAGGCATGTATGGTCACGGCAGTGAATTCATGTGTGTAACTGCAAAATGCCTGATGGATCATCCAATGCCTTTCGAATGATAACGAGGCGCGACATGAAAAAAACAGTAATTGCTCTGGCTCTGGCCGGTATGGCATTCGCCGCATCCACACAGGCAGCTCCGCAATCTGGCAGTTGGTATACCGGTGCGAAACTGGGTTGGAGTCAGTATTACGGCCTGTCTGATGACAGCAACATGACCGTGACCGACACCAAGAAAAATAACGTGGGTGGCGGCATCTTCGGTGGTTATCAGATTAATCCGTGGTTAGCCGCTGAGCTGGGTTACGATTACATGGGTAACATGCGTGTGCATACCCAGCATGATGGTGATGGCCGTTTTAGCAGCCAAGGGATCCAACTGACAGGTAAGCTGAGCTATCCGCTGCCTATCTGGAACAACAGCATGGATGTCTATACTCGGTTGGGGATCATGGGTTACCGCGCCGATATGCGTAATCTGGATAACTCTCACTTTGATCACAACGGCGATAAGTACGGTGTGGCACCGGTTGTGGCGTTGGGTACTGAATATGCCTTTAACGATCACTGGTCTGGCCGTATGGAATACCAGTGGGTCGGTAAAATGGGTAAAGAATCCGATACCGGCATGAAAGCGGATAACGGCATGTTGAGTCTGGGTGTGGCGTACCACTTTGGTCAGGCTACGCCTGAGCCAGCACCCGCTCCGGTTCCAGCGCCCGCACCAGAAGTCGAAACCAAACACTTTACGCTGACGTCTGATGTATTGTTTAACTTCAACAAAGCCACCTTGAAACCAGAAGGTCAGCAGGCACTGCAAAAACTGTACAGTCAGATTGGTGAGATGGGGCTGACCAATCAAAGCATGATAGTGATCGGTTATACCGACCGTATCGGCTCTGATGCCTACAACATGAAGTTGTCGAAAGAGCGTGCTCAATCCGTGGCTCAATATCTGGAGCAACTGGGCGCGCCTGCCAACATGATCAGTGTTGAAGGTCGTGGTAAAGCAGATCCAGTGACCGGCACTAAGTGTGACGGGATCCACAACCGTAGCGCACTGATCGCTTGTCTGGCACCCGATCGTCGTGTCGACATCGAAGTGCAGGGTACCAAAGCACAAGTGGTGGACGTACAACAGGCTCAATAAGCCAGTGAGCTAAGCGCGACAAAATCCAGTTATCATCAATGTTGAATCCCCGCTCGGCAATGTGCCGGTGGGGATTTTTTACATCCGTTGGCGGGGAAATAGCTTGAAGGCGGCAGGCGACGGGAGTCTCTGGTATACTTGCGCCGTCCGGAGTGACGTGCCGTGTGTCCGCACGGGCGTCAGTTAAACCGGCGAGCAACTTAAATTGGTTGGCGCGCGACGGATGACTGCGTGACAGCCTCAATAACGTTATTGAAAATCAACTGGATTAAATCAATGAAACATACCGTTGAAGTCATGATCTCCGAGCAGGAAGTCAAAAATCGGATTACCGAGCTGGGTGCACAGATCACTGCGCATTATCAGGGAAGTCACGATTTGGTGTTAATCGGCTTGCTGCGTGGCTCATTCATGTTCATGGCGGATCTGGCGCGCAGTATTGATTTGCCACAGGAAGTCGACTTCATGACGGCATCTAGCTATGGCAATAGCATGAACAGCAACCGTGACGTGCGGATCCTCAAAGATCTGGATGACGATATCAATGGTAAAGATGTCCTGATTGTCGAAGACATCATTGATACCGGTTATACCTTAAGCAAAGTCCGTGAGATTTTAAGTCTGCGCAATCCTAAGTCACTGGCGATTTGTACGCTGCTGGATAAGCCCGAGCGCCGCGAAGTGCATGTACCGGTTGAGTGGGTCGGCTTTACCATTCCGGATGAGTTTGTGGTCGGTTACGGCATTGATTATGCACAAAAATACCGCAACCTGCCTTACATCGGTAAAGTGATCCCACAAGCCTAACGGCTGTCAGCGCCTGCGGGCGCTGATTGAGGGTTATTCGGTCGGCAGCACCTGATGCTGCTGGATCAGCGTCGCCATCGCACTGCGATAGTTCATTTCCAGAGTTTCTCGGCTGGTGGCGCTGACTTTCAAATCACGTAATAAGCCATCTTGCATCCCGTAGACCCAGCCATGCAACATCACCTTCTGCTCACGCTTCCACGCAGATTGAATGATGGTCGAGTTCCCCAAGTTATACACCTGCTCAATGACATTCAGCTCACTTAAAATATCGCCGCGCTGATCATGCGGGATCTTGCCCAACAGATGACTGTGCTTGTACCAGATATCGCGGATATGCAGCAGCCAGTTATTGATCAAGCCAAGCTCTGGATTATCAATGGCCGCCTGTACCCCACCACAGCTGTAATGACCACAAATGATAATGTGTTCCACTTGCAGCACGTCAACGGCATACTGGATCACCGAAAGGCAATTTAAATCGGTATGGATCACCAGATTGGCCACATTACGGTGAACAAACAGTTCACCCGGTGCCATCCCGGTTAGACGCTCGGCCGGTACTCGGCTATCGGAGCAACCAATCCACAAATAACGCGGTTTTTGCGTTTGGGCCAGCCGTTCAAAATAGGAAGGGTCTTCGTTGCTGATATTCTCGGACCAAATCCGGTTATTGTGCATCAGGCGTTCGATGTTGTGCATTGGTGGCGTCCCTGTTAAGTGAGCGTGGCTTGCGTATAATGAAGCCTTGTCAATATAAGGTAACTTTCGGGAAAAACAAACGGGAACTGTTACCAAATGCAGCACGGTGAATCAGGAGAACAGAGCACATGCATGCACTGGAAATAAAAGGCTTAACCAAGACCTACAGTAATGGGGTGCAGGCGCTGCGCGGCATTGATTTACAGGTGCAAGCCGGTGATTTTTATGCCTTGCTCGGCCCGAATGGCGCGGGTAAATCCACCACTATCGGCATTATCAGTTCACTGGTGAATAAGACCGCCGGTAAGGTCAGCGTATTTGGCCATGATATCGATACCGATCTGGTCAATGCCAAACGCCAACAAGGGTTGGTGCCACAAGAATTTAACTTTAACCCGTTTGAAACCGTCTTGCAGATTGTGGTCAATCAGGCCGGTTATTACGGTATTACCCGTACTGAGGCGCTGCTGCGGGCCGAAAAATACCTGACCCAATTGGATCTGTGGGAAAAGCGGGATAGCCGGGCCAGAATGTTATCCGGTGGGATGAAGCGTCGGTTGATGATTGCGCGGGCGCTGATGCACGAGCCAAAGCTGTTGATTTTGGATGAACCTACGGCTGGCGTCGATATTGAGCTGCGCCGCTCGATGTGGCATTTCTTGCAAGAGCTAAACGCCCAAGGCACCA
>JBOFCH010000139.1:0-4348 GCA_051645985.1 Plesiomonas sp.
TAACCGCAAGACCGCGCACAGTTAATGCGTAGTTAATGTGTGCTTAACGCGCGAGAAAATAGCGAAATGCCGGATTATCCGTTTCATCATGAGCCACATAACCCAGCTCTTGCAGATGCCGATCAAACGCCGCCTGCTCATCCGGCGGTAAGGCAAACGCCGCCAATACCCGACCATAATCAGCGCCGTGGTTACGGTAATGGAACAAGGTGATGTTCCAGCGCGTACCCAACATCTGCAAAAAGCGCAGCAACGCCCCCGGACACTCGGGAAACTCCACGCTGTACAACCGCTCGGTCAACGCCTGCGCCGGACGGCCGCCCACCATGTAACGCACGTGCAGTTTGGCCAGTTCGTCATCGGATAAATCCAGCGTGTCATAGCCGCCGGCCCGCAGCTCGGTGACGATCTCCTGCCGCTCACTGCTGCCACGGGTCAGACGCACCCCGACCAGAATGCTGGCGTTGTCTGGATCGGCATAACGGTAGTTAAACTCGGTCACCGAACGCCCACCCAGTAGCTGACAAAATTGCAAGAAACTGCCTTTACGCTCCGGAATGGTCACCGCCAGCAACGCTTCACGCTGTTCACCCAGCTCGCAGCGCTCAGAGACATAGCGCAGGCCATGAAAATTGAGGTTGGCACCAGACAACACATGCGCCAATCGCTCGCCCTGAATACCGTGTAGCTGGACATATTTTTTCAGCCCGGCCAGCGATAAGGCACCAGAAGGCTCAGAAACCGCGCGCACATCATCAAACAAATCCTTCATGGCGGCGCAGATAGCATCGTTATCCACCGTCACCACATCATCCAGATATTGTCGGCACAGACGGAAGGTTTCGTCCCCGATACGTTTGACCGCCACGCCGTCAGCAAACATACCGACGTGCGCCAGATCGACCGGCGCACCGGCCTCCAGCGCCGCTTGCAAACAGGCGGCGTCTTCGGACTCGACCCCGATCACCTTGACCTGTGGCATCAGTTGCTTGATCACCACCGCTACGCCAGCGGCCAGACCGCCGCCCCCCACGGGGACAAATACCCGATCCAGATGCACATCTTGCTGCAATAACTCCAGCGCCAGCGTGCCTTGGCCAGCGATCACCGCCGGATGATCAAACGGCGGGATAAAGGTCAGCCCCTGCTCGTGTGACAGCGCAATCGCCTTGGCCTTGGCTTCATCAAAGTTATCACCGTGCAGCAAAACCTGCGCGCCAAAGCCACGCACCGCCTCCACCTTGATATCTGGCGTGGTTCGCGGCATCACAATCAAGGCCTTTAACCCTTGCCGATGAGCCGACAACGCCACCCCTTGGGCATGATTACCCGCCGACGCGGCGACCACGCCCGCCGCTTTTTGCGCCGCAGTCAGCTTCGCAATCATGGCGTGCGCGCCACGCAGCTTAAAGCTGTGTACTGGCTGGCGATCTTCACGCTTAACCAGCACACAGTTGCCGAGGCGCGCCGAGAGTTTATTCATCTCCTGCAACGGCGTAACCTGCGCCACCTCATACACCGGTGCCTGGACCACGGCGCGCAGGTATTCTAGCGCCTGTGGCTGCGAGCTGAGAAAATCCGCTTGCGACATGGGTTACTCCTCCAGTTTACTGCGATCACGCACCGCACCACGATCGGCACTGGTGGCTAAGCTGGCATAGGCACGTAGCGCCAGCGATACTGAACGCTGACGATCGCGAGGCTTCCACGCCTGCGCGCCCCGCGCCTGCATCGCTTCATCACGCGCCGCCAGCGTAGCTGCGTCCACCTCTAATACGATACTGCGCTGCGGAATATCGATGGCAATCAGATCGCCCTCTTCCACCAACGCAATCATGCCGCCACTGGCCGCCTCCGGTGAGACATGGCCGATCGACAGCCCAGAGGTCCCTCCCGAAAACCGCCCATCGGTGATCAGCGCACACGCTTTACCCAGCCCCATGGATTTAAGGTAACTGGTCGGGTACAGCATCTCTTGCATCCCCGGCCCGCCCTTTGGCCCTTCGTAGCGGATCAACACCACATCACCGGCGTTGATCTGGCCGCCCAAAATCGCCTCCACCGCGCTGTCTTGGCACTCAAACACCCGCGCGGGGCCACGGAACACCAGATTCTCGGCGTCCACCCCGGCGGTTTTCACGATACAGCCGTTGGGTGCCAGATTGCCGGACAACACGGCCAGCCCACCATCTTGGCTGTAGGCCGCTTCGCGGCTGCGGATACAACCGTGCTGGCGATCGTCATCCAACGAGGGCCAGCGACAGGCTTGGGAAAAGGCACGGGTGGTGCGAATACCTGCCGGCCCAGCACGGAACATCTCACGCACCGCCGGATCGTCGGTTTGCATGATGTCGTAATGGGCCAGTGTATCGGTCAAATTCAGTTGCAGCACATTGCGTACATCACGGTTGAGCAGACCAGCCCGATCCAGCTCCCCGAGAATGCCCATCACACCGCCGGCGCGGTGTACATCTTCCATATGGTATTTCTGGGTGCTCGGCGCCACTTTACACAGGTGCGGCACGTGGCGTGATAAGCGGTCGATATCCGCCATGCCAAAATCCACCTCCGCTTCTTGCGCTGCCGCCAACAGGTGCAACACGGTATTGGTGGAGCCGCCCATGGCGATATCCAGCACCATGGCGTTTTCAAACGCGGCTTTACAGGCAATGTTGCGCGGCAGCACGCGCGCATCATCCTGTTCGTAATACTGTTTAGTCAGGCTAACAATACGTCGTCCGGCTTGCACAAATAGCTCACGGCGATCGACGTGAGTCGCCAGCAGCGAACCGTTGCCCGGTAAGCTCAAACCTAAGGCTTCGGTCAGACAGTTCATGGAGTTGGCAGTAAACATCCCCGAGCAAGAGCCGCAGGTCGGACAGGCCGAGCGCTCGACCTGTTGGCTTTGTTCATCGGAGACCTTTGGATCGGCGCCTTGGATCATAGCATCAACCAGATCCAGCTTGATGATTTGATCCGAGAGTTTGGTTTTACCGGCCTCCATCGGGCCGCCGGAGACAAAGATCACCGGGATATTGAGGCGCAGCGCGGCCATCAGCATTCCGGGGGTAATTTTGTCGCAGTTGGAGATACACACCATGGCATCGGCACAGTGAGCATTGACCATGTACTCCACCGAATCGGCAATCAGCTCCCGTGACGGCAGGGAATAGAGCATGCCCCCGTGGCCCATGGCGATCCCGTCATCCACCGCAATGGTGTTAAACTCTTTGGCTACCCCACCGGCCGCTTCAATTTCACCGGCAACCAGGGCGCCCAAATCACGCAGATGCACATGACCGGGGACAAATTGGGTAAAGGAGTTCACCACCGCAATAATCGGCTTACCAAAATCACTCTCCTGCATGCCGGTGGCACGCCACAGCGCGCGGGCGCCGGCCATATTGCGGCCATGGGTGGTGGTTGCAGAGCGGTACTTCGCCATGAAAATCATCCCTGTGTTGAGACGGCCGCGCGTGACGCGCGCCGTATAAAAAGCGTATAAAAATCAATATCACGACGACCAGCAATGGCCGCCGGATAACGGGTACTAGCCGCTTACGGGTTTACCGGATCTAACCAGCCCCACTGGTCTTCGGTCTCGCCACTGAACAGCCCAAAGAACGCCTGTTGCAGGCGCTCGGTGACCGGGCCACGGCGACCAATCCCCACTTCAATGCCGTCTACGCTACGTACTGGAGTGATCTCGGCGGCGGTGCCGGTCATGAAGATCTCATCGGCCAGATACAGTGCTTCACGGGCAATGATCTCTTCACGCACTTCATAGCCCAGCGTACGCGCCAAGGTGGTGATCGCATCACGGGTGATCCCCGGCAGTGAGGCACAGGTCGATGGTGGCGTGAAAATCACATTGTTTTTAATCACAAACAGGTTCTCACCGGCTCCTTCTGAGACATAACCGCGCACATCGAGCGCAATGCCTTCGGCGTAGCCGTGACGACGCGCTTCACTGCCCACCAGCAGAGACGACAGATAGTTCCCCCCAGCTTTGGCGGCTGTTGGAATGGTGTTCGGTGCGGCGCGATGCCACGAGGAAACCATCGCATCCACCCCTTGTTGCAGCGCTTCTTCGCCCAGATACGCACCCCACGGGAAAGCGGCAATGATTAAGTCGCACTGATAGCCCGGTGGTGGATTGACCCCCAAGCCGACATCCCCGATAAACGCCAGCGGACGGATATAGGCGCTCTCCAAACGGTTCTCGCGCAAGGTGGCGCGGCAAGCGTCCATCAGTTGTTCTAAAGAGTACGGGATCGGGAAGCGGTAAATCTTGGCGGAATCCAGCAGGCGTTGCATATGCTCACGATGACGGAAGATCACTGGGCCT
>JBOFCH010000140.1:0-5159 GCA_051645985.1 Plesiomonas sp.
GAGAAAGTTGGCTCATGTCCTGCGTCAACAGGCGGTATTCGAGATAGGGATAAAGCGGATAGTTTTTCAGCGACGGCAGTAAGCGCGCCGCCACGTCCGGCTGTTTATCATCCAGTGCGGTTTTGGCCTGCTGGTATAACTGACGTTCAGCGGTGCTGGGCTGAGCCAACACCGGTACGCTGATCAGGCCGGCCATACTCACCCAGCAAGCCCGATAAATCCATTGGCGCAATGCCATCTGTTCACTCCTTGGTTAACCTTGGTATCTCATCCGGCGATAATCCGCGGTTGAGTATAGTACGCCCGGTCGAAAGAGACACTCTGGCCGGTATTTATTCCGCCCGTTGCATGCTAATGACTATGATACAAACTCCACGGGGTGGCGGCGAGGCTCGACGTGCGTTATCGGCAGCAATCCTTGTAGTGTGCGCTTTTGTCCGCAACGGCGCACAGCAACGCTGACCGAAAGCCAGATTCAATGGTAAACTAGGTACCTGTGTTCCATACATACCCTGCGGTATGTATCAGTCATGATGAACCCATTATTGATTAAGGTATTATAACCGTGGCTCAATACGTTTATTCAATGCATCGCGTCGGCAAAGTCGTGCCGCCGAAGCGACATATCCTGAAAGATATCTCCTTGAGTTTCTTTCCGGGTGCCAAAATCGGTGTTCTTGGCCTTAACGGCGCCGGTAAATCAACCTTGCTGCGTATCATGGCCGGGGTGGATACCGAGATCGAAGGTGAAGCCCGTCCGCAACCGGGGCTGAAAGTCGGCTATCTGCCGCAAGAGCCAAAACTCAATCCGGAGCACACCGTACGCGAAGCGATCGAAGAAGCGGTAGCTGAGGTGAAAAACGCCCTGAACCGTCTGGATGAGGTGTACGCCCTGTATGCCGATCCTGACGCTGACTTTGACCAACTGGCCAAAGAACAAGGCGAGCTGGAAGCCATCATTCAAACCCATGACGGCCATAATCTGGATAACCAGCTGGAGCGTGCGGCCGATGCCCTGCGTCTGCCCGCGTGGGATGCCAAAATTGGCAACCTGTCCGGTGGTGAGCGTCGCCGTGTAGCTATCTGCCGCCTGCTGCTGGAAAAACCAGACATGCTGCTGCTGGACGAACCGACCAACCACTTGGATGCCGAGTCCGTGGCCTGGCTGGAGCGTTTCCTGCACGACTACGAAGGCACCGTAGTGGCGATCACCCACGACCGTTACTTCCTCGACAACGTAGCCGGTTGGATCTTGGAGCTGGATCGTGGTGAGGGGATCCCGTGGGAAGGTAACTACTCTTCTTGGCTGGAGCAAAAAGATCAGCGTCTGGCGCAAGAAGCGTCTGCCGAAGCGGCGCGTCGCAAATCGATTGAGAAAGAACTGGAGTGGGTTCGCCAGAATCCGAAAGGTCGTCAAGCCAAGAGCAAGGCGCGTATGGCGCGCTTTGAAGAGCTTAACAACACCGATTACCAAAAGCGTAACGAGACCAACGAGCTGTTCATTCCGCCTGGTCCGCGCCTTGGTGACAAGGTGGTGGACGTGGCCAATCTGGTCAAATCCTACGGCGATCGCACCTTGATCAACGATCTGTCCTTCAGTCTGCCAAAAGGGGCAATTGTCGGGATCATCGGTCCGAACGGTGCCGGTAAATCGACCCTGTTCCGTATGCTGTCCGGCCAAGAGCAACCGGATTCCGGGACTATCACCTTGGGTGATACCGTGAAGCTGGCATCAGTCGATCAGTTCCGTGATGCGATGGATGACAAGAAGACCGTGTTCGAAGAAGTGGCCAACGGTCAGGATATCCTGCGTATTGGTAACTTTGAGATCCCAAGCCGCGCCTATATCGGCCGCTTTAACTTCAAAGGCTCCGATCAGCAAAAACGCGTCGGCGAGCTGTCCGGTGGTGAGCGTGGTCGTCTGCATCTGGCCAAACTGCTGCAAACTGGCGGTAACCTGTTGCTGCTCGATGAACCTACCAACGACTTGGACGTAGAAACCCTGCGTGCGCTGGAAAACGCCCTGCTGGAGTTCCCGGGCTGCGCCATGGTTATCTCCCACGACCGCTGGTTCCTCGACCGGATCGCCACCCACATTCTGGACTATCAGGATGAGGGCAAGGTTGAGTTCTTCGAAGGTAACTTTACCGAATACGAAGAGTGGAAGAAAAAGACGTATGGCGCCGACTCTATTCAGCCGCATCGGGCCAAATACACCCGCATGCTGAAATAAGTCCTGTTTCTCCACCAAGATCGTGGCCGCTTAATGCGGCCATTTTTTCATCGGTTAGCCGCTAAAAACACGCTATTTCCCTCTTTGCCCTACCGTTTTCCCTATCCTTTTCTACGCAAATTACCACCTGACGCCCTCAGCACCTTGATATAACCGCGCATCCACAAAAGGTTATTATTTATGCAAAAAACGTCTATTTGTAAGGATTGTCGTTGCCACATTTCGTAGTAAACTTACAAACATGAAAGTGATGAATATCACAAAAAAGACCAAGCCGTTTCAACGGTAAATGACAGCAACACGGAGGTACATCATGTTTATTTATCCACCGACCGTTTACAGCAACAACCGGAACGATAAGCCAACACTGCTGCCACTGCGCACCCTGCGCCGCTGTTGGATGGCACTGATGAACCGCTGATCGGCCGCTTTGCGGAGAAACAGCGCACACACTGGATGTGTAGTTTAATTACCTCATTTCACATGATGTAACGCCATACTGGCGTGCAACTATCGCTAAAGGTGTTTTATGTTCTTTTATCCGCCAACACAGTACTTGAACAACCGCAGTGACAAACCGCGCTTTTCTGCTCTGTCTCTGCGTTTTTGGCGCCGCGGCTAAGTCCCGCGCCAGCCTCACTAGCCAAACGCCACATCATAACGGGCCGCGCTCGACTGACCGCGGCCCGTTTGCATGCCCCGTCCCCGATTGGCTGTTCTTCAGCTCTGATGCGGTTCGGATACCGTACGAATGCGCTTGTTACAGATCGTTAAATACATCCAGTGCTTCGGACAGTTTTTTTACTCCGAACACCTGCATCCCAGCCGGTGGCTGCTTCGGCATATTGGCTAACGGTACAATCGCTCGTTTAAAGCCATGTTTCGCCGCTTCGGTGATCCGCTCTTGTCCACTCGGCACCGGACGGATCTCCCCCGCCAAACCGACTTCACCGAAAATCACCAGATCCCGAGGTAACGGCCGATCGCGCAGGCTGGAAACCATTGCCAAGAGCAAAGCCAAATCGGCACTGGTTTCGGTCACTTTCACCCCGCCGACCACGTTCACGAACACATCCTGATCGGCCATCTGTAAGCCGCCATGCCGGTGCAATACCGCCAGCAGTAACGAGAGCCGATTCTGATCCAGACCCACCGCCACTCGGCGCGGATTACCCAGCATTGAGTGATCCACCAGTGCTTGGATCTCCACCAAGAGCGGTCGCGTGCCTTCCCACACCACCATCACCGAACTGCCGGGTGCCTCTTCCTCACCGCGACTCAAGAAAATGGCCGATGGGTTACTCACCTCGCGCATGCCCTGCTCGGTCATGGCAAACACCCCTAGCTCGTTGACGGCACCAAAACGGTTTTTGTGGCTACGCAGCATCCGAAAACGCGAATCGGTATCACCATCCAGCAACACCGAACAGTCAATGCAGTGCTCCAGCACTTTCGGGCCAGCCAGCGAGCCATCTTTGGTCACATGACCGACCATGATGATCGCCACTTGTTTGGTTTTAGCAAAACGGGTCAGGAAGGCGGCAGTTTCCCGTACCTGCGCCACACTGCCGGGCGCGGATTGCACATCAGCCATGTGCATCACCTGAATGGAGTCGATCACCATGATCTGCGGCTGCTCCTGTTCGGCAATCAGACAGATCTGCTCCACACTGGTTTCCGATAGCATTTTCAACTGGTCAGTCGGCAACCCTAAGCGATGCGCCCGCATCGCTACCTGTTGTAACGACTCTTCCCCGGTGACATACAAGGTCTTCATCTGGGATGCCAACCGACACATGGTCTGCAACAACAAGGTGCTTTTCCCCGCGCCAGGACTGCCGCCGATCAAAATAGCACTCCCGGGCACCACCCCGCCGCCCAGAACCCGATCAAACTCTTTAAAACCCGAGGAAAAGCGGGGCAGTTCCTGTAGACTAATCTCGGCTAGCGTCTGTACCTTACTGCTGCCGGCATGGCCAGCATAACCGCTCAGGCGATCACCTCGGCTGCTAACCGCACTGGCCAGACGCACTTCTGTAATGGTATTCCAGGCCTGACAGGCACTGCATTGCCCCTGCCAGCGCGGATAATCCGCGCCGCACTCATTGCACACAAAGGCACGTTTTGCTGCTTTCGCCACGGTAAGATGTTCCTTTAATGAACCGGCAGTCGACAAAGGCCGCAACGCCGCGCTATATCTGGCGACAGCCTCTGTCGTTACCTGATGGTTTTGTTAAACTATATGCCGATAATCGGACTTTTTTAAGCTTACGTAACAGTGACTGAGGATTATGCGTACTTCTAAACCGGATGAGCTGAGTGCCATCCTACAGCAACTGATCCCTATGGGTTTGCATCCTGATCTGGATGATCTCATCCAGAATATGTTGCCTGACAGTACGCCAAATGAACGCCTACAACTGAAGATGCAGTTGCGCGAGTTGCACACTCCCTGCCTGCAACCGATCGATTTACGTAACCGAGTCGACGGCCGCTGCTATGAGCACCATATTCTGGGCCTGACACACTGGCTGGATGATATCGCGCTTAACTTGTTCAATCAGCAACTGGAATTGTATCAGCAACACTATACCCGTGGGGTATACGACGCCGTGATGCAGGCCCACAATAACTTCAAAGTCCTGCATCAGAAAAAACAGCAACACGCGACCCCACCGGCGGCCACTACCAACGAATCCAGCACGCCGACCGCCCAACCGGCCGAGCATAAAAAACTGCCGGTGAAAGTCGCACGTTTTGGCTATCAGTTTATGCGCAACGAGATCCGCTTGCTGTATCACAGTCAGGTGTTGATCACGTTGCTGGAAACCCAATATCTGGTTCACGGGATCACACTGGATATCTCGCTGGCTGGCCTGTGCGTGCGAGTACCGCACGCCGTCGCCTTCAAACTGGGGCAAGAGCT
>JBOFCH010000141.1:0-6617 GCA_051645985.1 Plesiomonas sp.
AGTTACCGATCCAGTTAGCGTGGTACTACAGAACACCGGTTTGGAAGCCGAATACTGGGGCAATTTCACCAGCATAGGCAATCGGACCACCCTCTTGCGGGTTTTTAGTAGCCAGACGGGCGTAAACGTAAGCCAAAGACATCGCACCGATCAGGGAGATGACCCAACCCCAGATAGAGATAGAACCGATACCAGCGAGGTTCGCAGGCAGCAACGCGATACCACTACCCATCATGTTACCGGCAACTACACCTGTACAGGCAAGCAGGCCGATCTTTTTAGTCGACGACATGGTGACTCCTGAATTTCAATATTTGAAATCTTAACCACTGTCCGAATTTCAATGTTCAGCTCAGTGACTACTTAACTTATGCCGAGAACAGAAACTGACTATATTCCTGCCCTTCTTTTCACAAGCGTGCAGTATTGTTTTATGTAAGTGGCTAAACCCGATTCACATGTTTCTTATTCATATAAACCGTGGCTTAACAGATAAAGCAGCAAGCACCCAAAAGAGATATCTGCATCTGCTTATTTTTCGTGTTCACCAAAAAGAGTGGCTACAGGCCCAGACCTTCACATAGACACCTTCATAAGGAAGATGCTAAGTCAGTATTCCCCGTGCTATCTCACCCTCTCACTGCACTCAGCCTGAGAGCGAACTCTTCTTCAATTCATCTTTTATTCAGCCACTCGGCAGAATAAAACAGGAACTGAAACACACCGGGAAAACGAACGTTAGCGAAAGCACTCGCGTTACGCCCCTCGTTTTGTGTGATGGACTGTATCCCTCTGCCCAATAAAAGTCCTAAAGTTAAAGTGAACTTATTAAATCTTCTCAAGAAATGACAATTCCAAACATTTCGTGAGACTTATTACAAGATGTAACCCAACCGTTTGCGCATTAACAAAAATAAAGATAAACAGATATAAATCAACATGTTGATATTAAGTTTACTCTCATCAATACTGAACCATGACACCGTTGACACGGTTATTTTTTCGCCATTAACAAGGCGAAGTTATAGAGATGGGTAATAGATGGGAAATAATGCAGTAGTCACATTGCAGCGCAATCGGAGCCATTAATCTCCGACAACCGCCCATAAACAGGCGAAGCCAATACACAAATTTTAGACAACACTCGCCAAGTTTTACTTCTCTGAGATCAGAATCACGTTCTTACCAAGGGGATTTAAACCGGTTCATCGCTAGCACGCCCACAGTTTCAATACTGACTAATAACGGCATAACCGCTCACCCACCCTCAATGCCCATGTCATCTCCTATATAAATAGATAG
Organism: Plesiomonas sp.; assembly: GCA_051645985.1. GTDB lineage: Bacteria > Pseudomonadota > Gammaproteobacteria > Enterobacterales > CAMTGL01 > Plesiomonas. The sequence continues at coordinate 1,303 of JBOFCH010000141.1, forward strand.
CCATAGCGAAGAAATGGAGAACCCCAAGAATAAGAATAATAGAGTAAGAATAAAGAAGAAAAGATAAACCCAGAGTAAGGGATAACCAGAGTAAAGGATAAAATAGAAACAGATAAAACAGGAATCAGTAAAGGGATAGGCAAAAGAGAAATAGATAACAGGGAAACCGAAAAAAAGAATAGAGTGGCGATAATCAGCGCCAGAACCAGCAACAAGACACATTCCCAGCCGCAATCAATGTTACGTTATCTCAATCACGCACACACTGCGTGACGAGTTACCCGCAACCGCAAGGCCATGCACCTCACACAACATAGCAGAGATGCCAGCCTCTGAAATCGAGCGATACTTAATCAAAGGCCGCATCGTGAAGATAAGGGGCCACCGCGCTCAGCTCGCTTTGGAAAATAGCATTCTTGATCCAGTAATAAGTGCCTTTGCCAGGATGCTGATTATAGGCAGACAGGTAAGCATCGGCCGCATCACTGAACAACCCCTCCAGCTCATACACTTTGCCCAGTAACACAAACGACAGCCAGTTACGCTCCAGCTTCACTGCCTGCTCGGCATAGATCTGCGCCTGCGCCAAGTTACCATTATTGAGCTGGAACAGTGCTTGTAGCTGCAACACAATCGGGTTACCGTGCAGCTCAGGGGCTTCCACCAGCAGCGCCAGCTCATCTCTGATTGCCGAACGTTGCTGCTCAATATCTCCGCTCGGCTGCAACGTCATCAACACCATGTTGTTGAGCAGCAACTCAGCCCGGGCATAAATGAAGTTCGGGTAATCTTTCAGCAAGGTTTGCAAAATATCACGGGCCGCTAGCAACGAGTCAACATCTCCGCTTTGCATCAACTGATGTGCATGGTAGTACTGACGCAATACATGGCCATCTTGCGGCGCAACATTACTCAGGCGAGTGATCAACGTCTGCGGAGGCTGTAAACCCAACACTGCAAACACATGATTCAACACATCGACCTGCACCGTCAGTAAGTTGGTTTCCGTAATGATATAACGCTTGCTCATCAGCATCTTACGGGTGGCATTATTCACCAGCGAAACCGACAAGAAGCACTGGCTGACCCGATGATGCTGCTGATTTTCAAACTGCGTATACAGTGTCTTACCGGCCGTCGGTAGGCTACGACTGCTGTAATTGGTCATATCGTGGGCATTGTACGGGCTATAGTTATTCAACGCCTGTGCCAGCAACTCATTCACACTGCTGATTGGCCCTTGGGTATTAGCACAAACACTATTGGGGTTAGACACCCACTGAATAGCGACCGCATTGGGATCCATGAGCACCGGCGAGGTATCCGCTACCGGACGGAACAAGTACGCGGAGCCACCGGCAAACAGGCTGAGCACCACCACCACACCCAGCACTTTCCACCAAGAAAAACGTGGTGCGACCACGCCCTGCGTGACCGTATCGGCTGGAGGCACAAAACAGGCCAATTTAGCCGCCGCATACAGCTCCTGCTCGGTGGTAGAGGTTGCTGTACTGCTACTGATGGTAGAAGGCGGGCTCACCGGCTCCTGTGGCGTGACAGGCGCGTTTATCGGAGTTGTGCTGGCCTCTGGCGCAGCCACTGCTAACGGCGGCTCATAACCAGAGACATGTGCATCACCAACGCACAACGTCACCGGTGCGACCAGCTTATAACCGCGTTTGGGAACAGTAACGATGTACTCTGGCGCATCTGGCCGGCCATCTTTCAGGCATTTACGTAACTCAGAGATGCACTGGGTCACCACATGTGGCGTTACCACATTGCGGGTCCAGATATTGTCAATCAGCTCATCGCGGCTGAGCACTTCTCCCGGATGGGTAGAAAAATAGCACAGCATATCGACAAGTCTTGGTTCAACCACCAAAACCCGTTCGCCACGAATTAACTTATTGTCAGCCGCAGAAACCAGCCATTCGCCCACGCGGTAGGATTCGTCTCGCATTATACTGAGTATTGTTTCATGTCATCGGATCAAAATTTCGAGTGCGCAAGGCTAGCACGGTTTTCCCTACAGCAAAACTTTCTCTCTCACACAAAGTGGAGAAAATGAGGTTTTCTTGATGTGAAGGGGCGTTCTGCCGACGTAAAAATGACAAATCTCAGCAAGTTGTCGGCATAATAAAAAAGCGGCTGTGATAGCCGCTTCTTAAACATTTTATCAAATTTATTGCATAAATCAGCAATAACCGTAATTCATCAGCCGATGATAACGGCGCTCCAGCAACATACTCTCATCCAGCACATCCAAATCTTGCAGATCTTGCTGTAGTTGTGCCTTCAGTGCCGCCGCCATGGTCGGCATATCACGGTGTGCGCCGCCCAGGGGTTCGCCAATCACGCTGTCAATCAGACCCAACTCATGCAAGCGCGGAGCGGTAATGCCCATCGCTTCTGCCGCCAATGGCGCTTTTTCTGCGCTTTTCCACAAAATGGAGGCACAGCCTTCTGGGGAGATCACCGAATAGGTACTGTACTGCAACATGTTGACCTTATCGCCAACCCCAATCGCCAACGCACCGCCAGAGCCGCCCTCGCCGATCACGGTGCAGATCACCGGTACCGTCAGCATCGACATCTCTTTGAGGTTACGCGCAATCGCTTCGGACTGACCGCGCTCTTCGGCGCCCACCCCCGGATAAGCCCCCGGCGTATCGATAAAGGTGATGATCGGCAACTTAAAGCGTTCGGCCATCTTCATCAGACGCAGCGCCTTACGGTAGCCCTCTGGCGCAGGCATGCCAAAGTTTCGACGAATTTTTTCTTTGGTCTCGCGGCCTTTTTGATGACCAATAATCATCACCGGACGCCCTTCCAAACGCGCAATCCCGCCGACAATCGCTTTGTCATCGGCATAAGCGCGATCCCCGGCCAGCTCATCAAACTCGGTGAAAATCTGGTCGATATAATCCAAGGTGTATGGACGACGCGGATGACGCGCCAGTTGGGCGACTTGCCAAGCGCCCAGATCTGCAAAAATCTTGCGGGTCAGCTCTACGCTCTTATCCTGTAAACGACGGATCTCATCATCCAGATCGAAATCCAGATCCTCATTTTGGCGGTTTACCGAGCGAAGCGAATCAATTTTGGCTTCCAATTCGGCAATTGGCTGTTCAAAATCCAGAAAATTCAGACTCATAATTATGGTTGTCCTAGTCAAACTCCAGCTCGATCTGTTCATTCCCGATCAGCGTGCGCAGACCGAGTAGCAATTGATCGGATGGGGTTACACGCCATTCAGTACCTAAACGCAGCCGGGCGCGCGCGTCATCCCGCTGGTAGTAAATATTGACCGGCACACTCCCGGCGCGGTGCGGCTCTAGCACCTGCCGGAAACGGCTGAAAAACTGGTCATCAATTTGCCCATCTGTTAACGAGATGGCAAGAGCGCGGGCATATTTTTCCCGGGCCTCACCAATATCAAGCACTTCTCTGGCCGTCATTCTAAGTCCACCAGAGTAGTCATCAAAGCTGACCTGTCCAGTTACGAGCAAAATGCGGTCTTTTTCCACCAGATGCTGGTATCTGTCCAAGGCATCTGAGAATAACATTACTTCCAGTCGGCCGGAACGATCATCCAACGTGACCAAACCGATCCGCGAGCCACGTTTCGTTGTCATCACCCGAGCGGCCACCACCAAACCGGCAGCAATGGTCACCTGACCACGCGGTGACGGCACCATGTCTTTGAGGCGCGACGGCACATAACGCTCCAGCTCTTTCAAGTACTGGGTGATCGGGTGGCCGGTCAGATACAGGCCGAGCGTCTCGCGCTCTCCCTCCAGCCAGACTTGATCCGGCCACGGTGGCACGTTGGCGTAGGCTTTCTCAACTTGCTCCGGCGCATCAGCCAGCACCCCAAACATGTCGGCCTGCCCCAACGCTTCGGCCTTCGCATGCTGATCGGCCGCCTTTAGCGCTTCTTCCAGACTCGCCATCAGCGCCGCGCGGTGCGGGCCTAAGCGATCCATCGCGCCGGATAAAATTAGCTTTTCCAACACCCGTCGGTTGATGCGTTTGACATCCACCCGGGCACAAAAATCAAACAGATCACGGAAATAACCGCCGGCCTGACGCGCCTCGACAATCGCTTCAATCGGGCCTTCACCGACCCCTTTAACCGCGCCGATGCCATACACAATCTCACCGGCTTCATTGACCCGAAAATGGTGCTCACCGCTATTCACATCCGGCGGCAAAATTTTCAGCCCCATGCGGCGGCACTCTTCGACCAACCCGACGATTTTATCGGTGTTATCCATATCGGCGGTCATGACCGCAGCCATGAATTCGGCCGGATAGTGGGTCTTTAGCCACAAGGTCTGGTACGACACCAACGCATAGGCGGCGGAGTGGGATTTGTTAAAACCGTAACCGGCGAACTTTTCCACCAAGTCGAAGATCTTCATCGCCAACTCGCCGTCGACGCCGTTCTTCTCCGCACCGTCTTTAAAGGTGCCGCGTTGCTTGGCCATCTCTTCGGGCTTTTTCTTACCCATCGCACGGCGCAGCATATCCGCGCCGCCCAGCGTATAGCCGGACAGCGTTTGGGCAATTTGCATCACCTGTTCTTGATACAAGATGATGCCGTAGGTCGGCTCCAAAATCGGTTTCAGTGACTCATGCTGCCACTGCACATCAGGGTACGAGATCGCTTCGCGACCGTGCTTACGGTCGATAAAGTTATCCACCATCCCGGACTGCAACGGCCCCGGACGGAACAGGGCCACCAGCGCGATCATATCTTCAAAACAGTCGGGCTTTAGACGCTTGATCAAGTCCTTCATGCCGCGCGATTCGAGCTGGAATACCGCGGTCGTTTCCGAGCGCTGCAACAACTCAAAGGAAGCCGGATCGGTCAGCGAAATCGCCGTAATATCTACCGGTGGCTTGCCCTCTTTGGCCAGCCGTGGGTTGATCATTTCCAACGCCCAGTTGATGATGGTCAAGGTACGCAGGCCGAGGAAGTCAAACTTCACCAGACCGGCGTATTCCACATCGTTTTTATCAAACTGGGTCACCGGATGATGACCTTCGGAGTCACAATACAGCGGCGCGAAATCCGTGATCTTGGTTGGTGCAATCACCACCCCACCGGCATGTTTACCGGCGTTGCGGGTCACCCCTTCCAGTTTGCGCGCCATATCGATCAGCGCCCGCACCTCTTCATCGGCGTCGTAGGCAGCCTGCAATTGCGGCTCGACTTCAAAGGCTTTCGCCAAGGTCATGCCCGGATCGGGCGGGATCAGTTTCGAAATGCGATCGACAAAACCATACGGATGCCCCAGTACCCGGCC
>JBOFCH010000142.1:0-5597 GCA_051645985.1 Plesiomonas sp.
TCGGCAGACATCGGTGACATCATTTTCAGCTTTTGCAGTTCGGCTTCGGTTTTTTCCTTGGCCTCTTTCGGCATCTTAGCCGCATCAATCTTCTGCTTTAAGCCTTCAAACTCGTCAGGAACGTCTTCCATCTCACCCAGTTCTTTCTGAATGGCTTTCATTTGCTCATTCAGATAGTACTCACGTTGGCTCTTTTCCATCTGCTTTTTAACGCGGTTACGAATACGCTTTTCCACTTGCAGAAGATCGATTTCAGACTCCATCATCGCCATCAGATATTCCAGACGTTCAGACACGCTGGTCAGCTCCAGTACAGCCTGTTTGTCTTTAATCTTCAATGGCATATGTGCTGCGATGGTATCCGCCAGACGCGCAGCATTGTCGATCCCTGCCAGTGAGGTCAGCACCTCCGGTGGGATCTTTTTGTTCAACTTGATGTAGTTTTCAAACTGGGCAGTAGCCGTGCGCACCAGCACTTCCTGCTCAGCTTCATCCACTGGCTGGGTCGTCAGAAAATCAACCTGAGCGACAAAAAACTCATCACTGTCAGAGACCAAATTAATTTTGGCGCGCTGCTGCCCTTCAACCAGAACCTTAACGGTACCGTCAGGGAGTTTCAGCATCTGCAAAATGGTCGCTACGGTACCGACCGGATGCAGGTCAGCCGCAGTTGGCTCTTCGGTGGTCGCATCTTTTTGCGCCACCAGTAAGACCTGCTTATCATTTTCCATTGCCGCTTCTAAACAACGGATGGATTTTTCCCGCCCCACAAACAGGGGAATGACCATATGCGGATATACCACCACATCACGCAACGGCAGAACGGGAATATCAATTCGCTCGGAACGCTCCAGGTTCATAGAACTCTCTCTTAAAGACTTAGCTTCCGCCAAAATTTAGTTGTTATCTGAGTATATGGGGACGGAAAAACCAGATTCAACGTCTGACACTATAACTTAGTAAAGAAAAAGGGAAGGTTACCCTTCCCTCTATATTACGCTGTTTATGCAGACATTTTCTGTCTAAATCACCGTCTGGCGGGATTAATCTGCATTCGATGCCTGTGCTTCTGGGTTGGCATAAATCAGGATCGGCGAAGCATTACCATTAATCACCGCTTCGTTGATCACAACTTTCTCCACACCGCTCAATGATGGCAGGTCATACATGGTATCCAGCAGTACCGCTTCCACGATAGAACGCAGACCACGAGCGCCGGTTTTACGGGCCAGTGCTTTTTTGGCGATGGCGATCAGTGCGTCTGGCTGGAACTCCAACTGTACGCCTTCCAGATCGAACAGCGCTTGATACTGCTTGGTCAACGCGTTTTTCGGCTCTTGCAGGATCTGGATCAGTGCCGCTTCATCCAGCTCAGTCAGCGTGGCGACGACTGGCAGACGACCGATAAATTCCGGGATCAAACCAAATTTGATCAAGTCTTCCGGTTCAACCTGAGTAAACAGCTCGCTCAAGCCAATCTTGTCATCTTTGCCCTTCACCTGAGCACCAAAACCGATACCCGTACCGGTATTCAGGCGCTGTTCAACCACTTTATCCAGACCGGCAAATGCACCGCCACAGATAAACAGGATCTTGGACGTATCAACTTGCAGGAATTCCTGCTGTGGATGTTTACGGCCACCTTGTGGCGGAACCGCAGCCACGGTGCCTTCAATCAGCTTCAGCAACGCCTGCTGTACGCCTTCACCGGACACATCACGGGTGATAGACGGGTTGTCAGACTTACGGGAAATCTTATCAATTTCATCGATGTAGACAATACCGCGTTGGGCCTTGGCGACATCGTAATCGCATTTTTGCAGCAATTTCTGGATGATGTTTTCTACGTCTTCACCCACATAACCGGCCTCAGTCAGCGTGGTGGCATCCGCCATGGTGAAAGGAACATCCAGTAAACGTGCCAGCGTTTCGGCCAATAACGTTTTACCACTACCGGTTGGGCCGATCAGCAGAATATTACTCTTGCCGAGTTCAACACCATTATTGGTATCGCCATTACGCAGGCGCTTGTAGTGGTTATATACCGCAACAGCCAGAACTTTCTTGGCATGATCCTGCCCAATCACATAATCATTCAGGTGATTACGGATTTCATGCGGGGTCGGCAGTGCACTGCGATCACGGCGTGGCGACAGTTCTTTGATCTCTTCGCGGATGATGTCGTTACACAGATCGACACATTCATCGCAGATATACACGGACGGCCCGGCAATCAGCTTGCGCACTTCATGCTGGCTCTTGCCGCAGAAGGAGCAATACAACAATTTGCCTGACCCGTCTTTGCGCTTATCTGTCATTCGTAAACCTCTTATCGGGGCGCAGCCCCGGAACCTGATAAACCTTTTTTCAGTGTATATCAGCCCCCGGAATGTTGCCGCTATTACTCGCGATGGCTGAGCACTGCATCAACCAGACCATATTCCACCGCTTCTTCAGCTGACATGAAATTATCACGGTCGGTATCGCGTTCAATTTTGTCCAGTGGCTGTCCGGTATGGAAAGCCAGTGTTTCATTCAGTTTATGCTTGGTCTTCAGAATCTCTTGGGCATGAATCTGAATGTCAGATGCTTGTCCTTGGAAACCACCCAGTGGCTGGTGGATCATAACGCGGCCATTCGGTAAACAGAAGCGTTTCCCTTTGGCGCCACCGGCTAACAAGAATGCGCCCATGGAGCAGGCTTGCCCCATACACACCGTGCTCACATCTGGCTTGATAAACTGCATGGTGTCATAAATAGACATCCCAGCCGTTACTGAGCCACCCGGTGAGTTGATGTACAGGTAGATATCTTTTTCTGGATTTTCTGACTCAAGGAATAGCAGCTGAGCCACGATCAGGTTCGCCATCTGATCTTCCACCTGACCGGTCATAAAAATGACGCGCTCTTTCAGCAGGCGGGAATAGATATCATAGGAGCGTTCGCCGCGTGATGTTTGCTCAACAACCATCGGCACTAAAGCCATACGGGTGGTGAAATCATCCTGTTTTGCGTTGTATGACATTGCCTTCTCCCCATAGAAAAATGGCCCGAGTGATGCTTCACCCGAGCCATAGATAGCAGAAGAGCCGAAATTAAGTCAAATACTTAGGTCGGCCCATAGTTCTTAGGCTGCCGGTGCTTGGTTCATCAGCTCGTCAAAAGTTGCTGCTTTTTCAGAAACTTTTGCTTTTGCTAGAACGGCATCAATTGCTTGTTCTTCCAGAGCAACATTACGCATGTTGTTCATCAGTTCTTCGTTTTTCTCGTAGTAAGCAACAACTTCTGACGGTTCTTCGTAAGCGGAAGCCATGTCAGCAATCAGTGCTTTAACGCGCTCATCATCCGCCTTCAGTTCGCTGGTCTTGATCACTTCACCCAGCAGCAGGCCGATTTGTACGCGACGACGCGCTTGTTCTTCGAACAGTTCGCGTGGCAGTTCGAATGCTTTGTTAGCCTGAGCACCGAAACGCTGAGCCGCTTGCTGACGCAGAACGTTAATCTCACCATCGATCAGAGCAGCAGGAATGTCAAACTGGTTTGCTGCCAACAGACCTTCCAGAACCTGAGTCTTCACGCGGTTTTTCACAGCGGTAGCCAGTTCACGGGTCATGTTTTTACGGATTTCAGCTTTCAGGCCGTCAACTGAGCCATCGGCTACGCCGAAACGCTGAACGAATTCTTCAGTCAGCTCTGGCAGTTCACGCTCTTCAACTTGCTTCAGAACGATAGCGAACTGAGCCACTTTACCTTTCAGGTTTTCAGCGTGGTATTCTGCTGGGAAAGTCACTTCGATAGTGAACTCTTCGCCCGCTTTGTGACCGACGATACCTTCTTCAAAGCCAGGGATCATACGGCCTTGGCCCATGGCCAGTGCGAAATCAGTGGCTTTACCGCCTTCGAATACTTCGCCGTCTACAGAGCCGGTGAAATCGATAGTCACGCGGTCTTCCGCTTCAGCAGCACGATCAGCGGCTTTCCACGTTGCTTGTTGCTTACGCAGAACGTCGATCATGTTGTCAACGTCAGCATCAGTCACTTCAACAACTGGCTTCTCAACTTCGATAGCGTCCAGACCCTGCAAAGCGATCTCTGGGTACACTTCAAAAGTAGCAGTAAAAGAGAAATCCTGACCTTCAGTCGCTTCACCTGGAACGAAAGTTGGCGCGCCAGCCGGATTTACTTTCTCTTTAATGATAGCTTCGATGAAGTTGCGTTGCATTACTTCACCCAGTACATCTTGGCGTACGGACTGACCATAGCGCTTGGCTACCAGGCTCATCGGTACTTTACCCTTACGGAAGCCATCTACACGTACATTCTTTGCCACGCGCTGCAGTTCGTTACGAACAGCCGTTTCAATAGCATCAGCTGCTACAGTGATGGTCATGCGGCGCTCAAGGCCTTGAGTAGTCTCAACGGAAACTTGCATCTTTTACCTCAAAAAAATCCTCAGTGCTCGGAATTGCTGAGCGGTGTGGTTGCAGCGTTATGCTTACACAAAACGCTCAAACTCAACGACACAATCAGTCGCCGAACACAACCGATATATCCTGTTATCGGAACATCCCGAGTACAGTTTGGAAAACTAGACGGGGCATTATAGCGGCGCCGGGGGGGGGAGTCGAGTTAACAGAAGGCAACTGATGTGCTTGCGCTCAATTTTCCCGCAACCTGTCGCAGTTTAATTGTCTGTAAACTTGTCTAAACGCATCAGTTATTAACACACAGAGGAAATGTGAATTCTTAATTTAGCGGTGATTGACAGAAATTAACGTTTTATCTCTGCTGTTATGCGCATATTACTTAATGATAGCCAATCTACTAACCGATAAAAAACCCCGCTCTATTGAGCGGGGTTTCCGATACTGTATGATCTGGCTAACAGTTGGCAAAAGATCAATTGCTCGCGTTAGCGGTTACATTAACCGGAATACCTGAGCGGCGAACCACTTCTTTTTCTGCGGTCGTGCTGTTGGTCAGCGGACTCAGCATGAACGTTTGTACCGGCTTGCTAAACGGGATCACCATTGTTTGCGGATCATCATTTTCATTCTTCGACAGTGGCTGGTGAACCTCAATATAACGTTGACCATTTGGCTCAATCGAAACTTTGATGGGATCATTCACCACCTGCACACGGGTACCGACCGGTACTGTGTTAAACAGGTTTTCGATATCGCCCGGACGCAAACGGATACAACCGGCACTCACACGCATACCGATACCAAAATTGGCATTCGTACCGTGGATCAGGTATTCACCTTTGCCTTGGGCCAGACGCAAAGCAAACAGACCCATTGGGTTTTCTGGACCCGCGGGTACGACGGCAGGTAAGGAGATCCCCTGAGCCGCGTACTCTTTACGGGTATTGGCCGTTGGTGTCCACGTTGGGTTAGCCCGCTTGGAGATGATGCTGGTCACCATCGTTGGGGTTGAGCGGCCCACACGACCAATGCCGATCGGATACACTTCAACGGTATTGCTACCCTTCGGATAATAGAACAGACGCAGTTCAGCCAAGTTCAACACGATACCTTCACGTGGTGTATCTGGCAGTAACATCTGAGTCGGAATGCGCAGAGTCATCCCCTTTT
>JBOFCH010000143.1:0-5792 GCA_051645985.1 Plesiomonas sp.
CAGCGGCGTAGTGAACGCTCACTGATTCAGGCCGGCTGAGCCGGCCTCGGCGGTAGCGGTTTAACTGCAACAAGGGGTCAGCAGCGAATTGATCAGATTCTGGATCACCGCATCTTGGGTATGGCCGGCGTGCGAGTAAATCCAGATTGGCTGGCGTTCGTACACATCGGCCAGTCGTCGCCAGATGAGCGAATTATCCGGCTGTAGCTGCATAGCGGTAGCGGGCAGTACGGTCAGACCTAACCGACTGGTTACGGCGGCTAAAATGGCGCTGATCTGACTGAGTGTGGCGGTAATTTTTAAGGGAATCTCTTGCTCACTGGCCAGATTCAGTAAGGTGCTGTGGGTAATGTGCGGTTCGGGTAATAAAATCAGGTGTTGCTCCCGCAGTTGCTGGACACAAATCTCTTTATGCATGGCCAATGGATGAGAGGGCGGTAATACCACCATCAGTTCATCATCGCAAAAAGGCTGTTTCTCAATATTGGATGGCAACGCCGGATCGGCCTGACCGATGACCATATCCAACTTATGTTCGGTTAACTCAGCCAGTAAATTAGCAATGGGTGCTTCGGTAATGGTAATACTCAGGGCAGGCTGACTGAGGGTATAGCGTAGTAGGTTGTTGATGACCGGCTCGACAGATTGAATGATGCCAATACGAATTTGTTGCTGATTACCGCCGTGATAATGCTGCACACTTTTTTCTAGCATATCGGCATCGCGCAATACCTGACTGACCAGAGGATAAATATGATCGGCAAACTCGGTGGGCAACATATGAGACTGTCGACGCTCAAACAAGGTCATTCCGTATTGTTGTTCGAGTTTGCTCAATTGCTGGGATAATGCGGACTGGGTAATAAAAGCTTTGTTCGCGGCTCTACTGACATTTTGTTCCTGATACACCAGACTAAAATAATACAGTTGCTTTAAATCAGTTAGCCGCATACATCCCTCGGAATAACGTGAATTTTAATGGGTGAGATAACATCCTGTTTCAGTCTATAACATAAAAAACCGACTAAAAAGTCAGACAGAGTGTAATTAAATATAAAAAATGACGACAGGCTTGGCCAGTTTGTTAATAAAGAAAAATCAGTGTAGGGCTTGCGGGGGAAAATCAGTAAATATGAATAAATACGAGGGGATGCTAATAAGATAGGGGGGGAGTGTCTCAATTGGCTAAATATTGGAATATATGCAGTTTAATTGGATGGTTATGATTTATTTTTTCGAACTGGTTCGCATTCTTCGCCATAGCAGGTTAAATAACGGCCCGTGGGCGCTTAAATACAAACAACCGGTGTGAGCAGCGCAGAAATAATAACATTGAAATTGAATATGTTGCTGGATGGCTCAATGCGCGGCCAATAAGCGGCCTTAGTTCGATAAGGCGATCGACGACATACCGATACTCACACAGGCTTTGCTTGATAGGAAACGAGTGATGGCAGCACTGGGCATTGTCATTGTGGCGCAGAGCCAAGTTTGATGCGCAGGTTAGGTGAGTCAGGGGGGAAAACACCGCCAAAGCGGATGTTCACCGGCAAAACCCGACAGTTCAGCGGTGAGTTTTTTGCTGAAGTGGTTATACTAGCGCCCAGCTGTAAGCCAGAGGTGATTATGCTAGTTGTAGTTCGCGCCATTATTGTATCGCTGTATGTGTTGCTGCTGTGTGTCGGTGGCAGTTTATATTGTCTGTTTAGCCCACGTAATCCACGTCATGTATATACGTTTGCTCATCTGTTTAGCAAATTGGCGCGGGTGTTGGGATTGAAGGTGGAGCGTCGCTTTCCGCAAGGATGTGAGCAGTTTGGTAACTGTGTCTATATTGCCAACCACCAAAATAATTATGACATGGTCACCGTGTCCGGGATGGTATTGCCACGCACAGTCACGGTCGGCAAAAAAAGTCTGCTGTGGATCCCGTTTTTTGGTCAATTGTACTGGCTGACCGGTAACATTCTGATTGACCGCCACAACCGGAGTAAGGCTCATGACACCATTTCTCAGGTCGTGGATAAGATCAAAGAGCGCAATATCTCGGTATGGATGTTCCCAGAAGGAACCCGCAGCCGTGGCCGTGGCCTACTGCCGTTCAAGACCGGTGCATTTCATGCCGCGATTGCTGCCGGTGTACCGGTGGTGATGGTGTGTGCATCCGAACAGCACAATAAAGTGAATTTGAACCGCTGGAACAATGGTCACGTGATTGTCGAGATGCTGCCGCCGATTGAGACCACCGGTTATAGCCGAGAGAATGTCCGTGAACTGGCCATGCTGTGCCATCAGATGGCGACGGATAAAATCGCGCAGTTGAATGCGGAAGTGGCTGAGCGCGAACGCCAAGATCGCGCCGCGTAAGTCGAACCAGACCTGCGATCCGCAGGTTATCATCGTTAATTCATACACACCGGTCGTACTGCGATCGTCGCTGGCGTGAGCGGGTGCTACGATCTCGGCGTGCCGGTGTGGGGTTTTTCTGTTATCGGAGATATTCATGGCTCTCAGTCGTCGACGTTTCTTACAGCTGACCGGGGCATCTGTATGTGCCGGAGCTGTCTATCCGGCACTGACACTGGAGGCGGCTACCGAGTCGGCCCAGCCATTACCGATCCCACCGTTGCTGGAGTACCGGCACGGGCGACCTTTATTTCTGACCTTACAGGGTACTCACTGGGTCTTTAATCCGAATGCGGTACCGATGGCGGTGTGGGGTGTGAATGGACGCTATCTGGGGCCGACGGTACGGGTGAAGCGCGGTGATAACGTTAAGCTGATTTACAGTAATCGACTGGATGAAGCGGTATCCATGCGTGTGCAGGGGTTGCGCGTTCCGGGCGTACTGGATGGCGGCCCGGCGTGGTTGATGAAACCCCGTGATGAGTGGGCGCCGATTTTACCGGTACGGCAGGCAGCATCCACCTGCTGGTATCATGCGGATACGCAAGACAAGATGGCCGAGCATGTCTATCGTGGTCTGGCTGGCTTGTGGTTAATCGATGATGAAAATACCCGTGATTTACGTTTGCCTAAGCACTACGGTGTGGATGATATTCCGCTGATTTTGCAGGATAAGCGCTTTAATTCATTCGGCGAGCCAAAATATGAGGCGGCGGCGGGCGGTTTTATCGGGAATACCTTGCTGATTAATGGCGTTCAAGATCCGTTTATCAACGTCTCGCGTGGCTGGGTGCGTCTGCGTCTGGTGAATGCCTCGAATGCCCGTCGTTTGTTGTTGCAGATGAGCGATGCCCGCTCGATGTATGTGATAGCCGGTGATGCCGGATTGTTACCCTCGCCGGTAGAGGTGCAGCAATTCAGTCTAGCGCCGGGAGAGCGGCGTGAGATTTTAGTCGATATGAGTAATGGCGATGAAGTGACCTTGACCGCCGGTGAGTCGGCGACGTTGATGGATCGCCTCAAAGGCCTGTTCGAAGACTCCACCATATTGGTCTCGTCACAGGTGCTGACATTGCGGCCCGAAGGCTTGCTACCACTGATGACAGATAAGCTGCCGGCGCGTTTGCCTGCGGAGGAAGGGGGCGTCAGTAACATTGAGCGTACTCGTACCCTGCGTCTGGGCGATGCGGCGACTCCGGGTATTAACGGCGCTATCTGGAGTGAAGGGCGGGTCGATATAGATACCCGTTTAGCGGCCAGTGAGCGCTGGATTGTGCATGCACTGACTCCGCAGCCGTTTACCGTGCACGGCGCGATGTTCCGGATCCAATCCGTTAACGGTCAGCCGCCGAAAGCAGAAGATGCAGGTTGGAAAGATACGGTGTGGGTGGATAACGAAGTGGAGCTGATTGTGCGTTTCGATCAGGTCGCCACCGCTGACCATCCGCTCCGTTATCACAGCGGTATTTTGGAAATGGCCGATCGCGGCACCATGGGGCAATTTTCTGTGACCCCATAAACGCGTTTGATCATAGGTTGATGAGCGTTGCTCACGCCTACGGGATATCCCGTTGAAAGCTACAGCGTGGCATATAAAAAGACCGTCATAGGCAATGACGGTCTTTTTTTGTTGTCGCTTACTGCTTTTGTTGTAGTGAATGACCGTGTGTTGTCAGTGCTATTGAACCGTCACTATTGCGATTGTGGCGCTAGCACAGAACCGGCTAAATCTGAAAACGCTTGATCAGCCCAGACAACACATCCGATTCTTGATAAATAGCATCCGCTTGTTGCGCGGTCTGGCCGGAAACCTGCAAGATCTGCCCGGACGAATCGGCCACAGCGCGAATATCTTGTCGGATACTCTGGCTGGCTTGTACCTGCTCTTGCAAGATCTGGCGGGTATTTTCAACCATATCCGCGGCGGCGCTGATCTCGGCGCGAATTTGTGTGATACAGCTACCACCATCTTGCGCTTGTAAGATCCCGCGATGCAGATCATCCACCATGGTATCCATCCGACTCTTGGCATTGAGGCTGCTGGCCTGAACTTGCTTGATGGTATCGTGGATCTCACGGGTCGCGACGCTGGTTCGTTCCGCCAGTTTTCGCACTTCATCGGCCACCACCGCAAAGCCACGGCCTTGCTCACCGGCACGCGCCGCCTCGATGGCTGCATTCAGCGCCAGTAAGTTAGTTTGCTCAGCGACATCACTGATGACGGCCACGATGGCCGAGATGTTGTTCACCTGATCGGCCAAGTCATCAATACGTTGCTGCGTTTCCCCTACATCGCGCTCAATATCGGTCAGGCGGCCGACGGCTGCAAAAATCGTCTTATGGCCGCTGTCCGATTGCAGGCAGGCTTGTTCGCTTTGCTGGCGTGCCTGTTGGGTTTGCTCGGCGGCAAAGCGGGTTTGTTCACTGAATTGATGGGCGGTGGTGGCGATGCGATTGGTGGCATCACGCTCTTGTTCAATCAACAGGGTGCTGTGTTCGGTGTTGCTGACAATGGCCCGACTCTGTTCATGCAGGAGTGACACACTTTGCTGCAACTGTTGCACCACATCATGCAGTGATTGCCGCATCCGCAGTACCGATGCATGAATGCTGACATCATCATGGGATGGTAGTGCATGGTGTTGGCTCAGATCGCCATTGGCCACGGCTTGCACCAGCCGTTTCACATCGGCCGGCTCGCCTCCCAGATCATTGAGTAGACGCCAGATCATTCGGCTGATGACTAACCCGGTCAGGGTGGCTATCAACAAACAGATCCCCAGTTGCCAGCCGGCATTAGACCAAAAACGCTGATCTACTTCTGCTGAGCTGATCCCGGTGCCGACAATCCAGCGCCAGCGTGGCGTTTGCTGGGCAACCGAGAGCAGATCGGCTATCTGATCATTACGCTTTGATGTCCAGTGATATTCGGTATATTGGCCGTTACTGCGGCGCAGTGCGCCTTCCAAAATGCTGCCGACACTGTTGCCGTTAGCATCTTTAAAGTCATGGAAGCTGGTGCCGTGCAATGCCGGCTCTAGCGGCGTAGAAATGAAATTGAGATTAGCATCGGCCACATACACATATTCGCTGGCGTGGTATTTATTGGCTCGTAGCAGAGAGATAGCAATGGTTTTGGCTTGTTCTTCCGGTAACTGACCATTCGCTGCCATGTTCTCCAGTTCGGCAATGGTTGAGAAGGTGCTTTTCATTAATTGCTGTATACGGGCATGATTATCTTGATCGCTGGCGGCACGCATCGCAAACAGGCCGATCAGAGAAATACCGGTCATGGCGATCAGAAGTCCACCAATCAAAAACCATCCTTTGTGTTTTAATTTCATGTGCGCAGAATCTCAGACAAATACAACGACAGAGGTCGCTAT
>JBOFCH010000144.1:0-3152 GCA_051645985.1 Plesiomonas sp.
TGGGGGCTGTCATGGCTTTAATCATCGGCAGTGCAGGCGCTAGCTTAACCGAAGTTATCTTACTTAAATCGATGTTCAGAACACCAATGGTTATCGCGTTTCTGACTGTGATTCTCGGTATGGCAATCACAATGGGTTATCTAACTCAATTGTTTTTTGCATAAATGGCAAAGCCCTCAAAGCAAAACGTGAGGGCTTTTTATGATCCTAATCATTTTATTTTTCAGTATTTTTAATGTGAAAATCCACAGATTCCGACAGCCATACCCGCCTCAAGCGCATTGTGAGCGTGCATGAGAATAGGCTATGCCAAAGCATTCATTCCATGCCATCATGTCAGGTTAAGTTGGATAATCTGTAGATACATCAACTTATGTGTTGGTCAGGGATCTGCTATTGGTAATCTGCTATTGGTAAAAGGTAAAGGCAAAAACAAAGACGGTGTGTTAGCAAGGATGTAGGCAATGGTGGGGCAGGCTTACAAAAAATAGTGATACTATCCTGAAACTGGTGGAGGCCCTACCAGCCACATCCCGGCACTCGAGTCCTATATCTTGGCTGCTTCCTTCCGGACCTGACCAGGTCGACATAGTATCAATGCGGGAGGACCAATAGAGCCTCCATTGACAAGCTTTCACTGTTGTTGCCGTGAAAGCGCGGTGATTATCGGAGATGCGGGCAAAGAATGCAACCCCTTGGCGGTTTAGATGTTGTTTTCTTGCTCAGCTTCCTCTAATAAAGATTCGCCCATCAACTCAATCAGCAGTAAAACTAGCCACATCATCAAGATCGGTAGCGAAATCTGTTCAACTGGATAGAGCGCCAAAACAGTAAACGGCAGCGTCGGCAACAACCAACTCAGACGATATAAATGCACCGTATGATGCCCTTTTTGCAGCATTTGTACTGCTGCGATCAGCCCTATCAACGACAACACCGCCAGTGTCTGCATCGGTAACCACAAACTGAACGGAATGGCCACCAGCAGCAGCGCCATCAAATTGCCCGCCGGAGCCTGCCAACCCCGGCAAATCAGCCATACGGCGGCCACGGCCAGAAACTGGCACAAGGTGACCCAAGGGGAGCCGGAAATACCACCGGCATACTGGAGCGCCATAATGGCACTGGGCATCGCAATCCAAGGAATGAAGAGACCCAATTTCAGGCTGAGCGGTGCATGACGGGAAAAGAGCACAGCCAACATCGGATATGCCATTAGCGTCGCGGCCGTCAGGCTCATCGGCTGTTCAGCCAATGTACTTGCAAACAAGGTGATCACCGCCACCAATAACCCACCACGGATACCGGACTGGGGCAACAGCCACACCACCAATAAAATGGCAAGAACAGGATTAAACTCGGTAACAGAATGCGTTCCCGCCATGACACAAATGACTGCTAACGCCAACGCGACCAGTGACAGAATAACTCCGCGCATACTTGACCTCCCGAGTTAAATCCTCAATACATCGTTCACCTTATCAGCTGATTCATTTTACTTATGTTAATAAATGCGACTTTTGTCAAACGGCTAGAGACATATTCTTGTTTTACGCTAGCGATTGTGCCCACTCACATACTGAGCCGGTTGATGATGAGTCACCTTTCCCCATGAACCACATGCCCATCCTGTCAGGCACGTAAGCGTCGCCTCCCTATCAACCGCTGTATATACAGATTACAGAGATATACAGATAGACGGCTGATTACACGGCCATTGTATTGCGGTTTACCGGTATCTGACCGGTTGATGCTATCCTTTGCTCATCAAATCACATATCACAGCACATACAGAACGCATGTTAACTGCATTGCTGTGCTATCAGAGGTATCGTAATGAGTGATGTTTTAGCTGGCCTGCTACAGCTTCTGAATCTGGAAAAAATCGAAGAAGGGCTATTCCGTGGTCAAAGCCAAGATCTGGGGCTGCGCCAAGTCTTCGGCGGACAAGTTATTGGACAAGCGCTACATGCAGCCAAACAAACCATTCCCGCCGAGCGACTGGTGCACTCGTTCCACAGTTACTTTCTGTTGCCGGGTGATAGCCATAAACCGATTGTGTACGATGTAGAAAGCCTGCGTGATGGCCACAGTTTTAGTACCCGCCGAGTGAGCGCTATCCAAAATGGCCGACCGATATTCTATCTAACCGCCTCGTTCCAAACGCAGGAAGAGGGTTTTGAGCATCAAGATGCAATGCCCGCGGTTCCACAGCCGGAAGAACTGATGTCGGAGCTAGACATCGCCCGCAAGATGGCACATCTGCTGCCCGCCAGCGTGCGCGATAAATTCCTGTGTGAGCGCCCAATCGAGATGCGCCCAGTCAAATTCCATAACCCGCTACAAGGCGATGTCGAAGAACCGGTACGCTATGTGTGGTTCAAAGCTAACGGTACCATGCCAGACGATCTGCGCGTTCATCAATACCTGCTGGCCTACGCCTCTGATTTCAATTTCCTGCCCACAGCATTACAACCACATGGCAAAGGTTTCCTCGAAGCCGATATGCAAGTGGCAACACTGGATCACTCGATGTGGTTTCACCGCCCGTTTAGAATGGATGACTGGCTGCTGTATGCCGTAGAAAGTCCTTCCGCCTCTGGCGCACGTGGGCTGGTACGTGGCCGCTTCTTCACCCGTGATGGTAAATTAATTGCCACCACCGTTCAGGAAGGCTTAATCCGCCAGCGGCCACCGAAATCCTGAAACCTCGCGAGCGGTACTACTCTGGTACTGCTCTTTTTCCCTCAGGATCATCAAAACCGGACCTCAAGTCCGGTTTTTTATTTGTCCCCCGTTATCCTCATAGGTATTGTTATTATCTTTATTTTAGATAATACTAATTTAAATAAACCTAAAACATGAGGTAACCCATGACCAAGATTGTGATTATCGGTGGAGTCGCCGGTGGCGCCTCGGCGGCAGCCAGAGCACGCCGAGTTAGTGAACAGGCACAGATCATCATGCTCGAACGCGGTGATTACATCTCGTTTGCCAACTGTGGGTTGCCTTACCATATCGGTGGCACTATCCCTGAACGCCAATCTTTATTGCTACAAACACCGGAAAGTTTTAAGCGTCGCTTCAATGTGGAAGTGCGAGTACGTCACGAAGTGGTCAGTATTGATCGCGTCACGAAGCACTTAACCGTG
>JBOFCH010000145.1:0-3117 GCA_051645985.1 Plesiomonas sp.
GGAAACGCCTGATGCAGAATTGGTGCGTATTGGCCCTGGGGATTATCTGGGGCTGAACTGGGGCAGCATCGAAACCGTATCACCGAACAAGATTGAGCTACGGGAAATGGTCAGTGATGGCCGTGGTTGCTGGCAGCAGCGGCAAGTGGCAATGACGCTGGATACTTCGCCTTTTGGCGCCTGATAAGCAGAGTGTGAAGACAGGATAATAAGATGATGAAGGGAGCAGTGCGCAGTTTACGCTACTGGATGGTAGCCGGAGTCTGGTTCGGGTTGATGTCCCCGGCCTGGGCCGCCACACTGGAAGACGTCAAATTACGGCAAGAAGGTGATCGCTTGGCGGTCAGCATGATCTTCGATCAGCCCGTCGCCACGCCCGCACAGCAGCGTGATACGCTGGCGAATACCTTGGCACTGACTTTTTCGCAGGTGGACAAAAGTAAGCTCGGCAATACCATTCGGGTGAACAACCCATTGCTGCGCGGGATCAACATCAAACCTTCCTCCAAAGGCACCCAGATAGGCTTTGATCTGGTACGTCAGGAGCCGTTTGAACTGCGCGCCGAAGGGAAAAGCTACATTCTGTTGCTGGGGCAGACCCGCACGACTGAACAGGTACAGCAGAACAACCCGATCCTCAAACCCAATGGCAGCAGTCTGTTGTCACTGGACTTTGTGCCACGCGGTGATGGTCAGGCTGAGTTGACCTTAAACTTTGTCCAGCCGCCGGCCGATCTGGCGATCCGCCAAAGCAGCGGGCGCTTGTTGCTGGAGCTGCCACGCACCACCGTATCGGGTGATGCTTACAAGATGGATGTCAGCCGTCGCGGTACGCCGGTTAAAACCATTCGCAGTGAGTCGATTGGCCAGAACACCCGTTTGTTGCTGGATCTGAAAGGCCCAGTGGATTATGACCAGCAGCGCATTGGCTCGCAGGTCAAAGTGCAGATCCGGCGGGCGAATTCCGCCCGCGCACAGGCGGCCAGCCCAGCGCAGTATAGCAAGCCTATCTCATTGAATTTCCAGAACGTTCCGATTCGTACCGTGTTGCAGGTCATTGCCGACTACAACCAGTTCAACCTGGTCACCACGGATAGCGTGCAAGGGGAGATCACCTTGCGTCTGGATAACGTACCGTGGCAGCAAGCGTTGGATATTATTCTGCGTGCCAAGGGGCTGGATAAGCGGATCGACGGCAATGTGCTGTTGGTGGCCCCCAGTGAAGTGTTGATCGAGCGTGAGCGGCGCGAAATGGAAGCCGACGCGCAGGTGAGCGAGCTAAAACCGCTGCAAACTGAATATATCGATATCAACTTCGCCAAAGCCTCGGAGATAGCCACCATGCTGACGGCGCCGAACGGTCGGATGTTGTCATCACGTGGTTCGGTCTCGGTGGATGAGCGGACGAACACCTTGCTGGTACGTGATATCGATACGGTGTTGGATACGGTACGCCAGATGGTAGCCTCGCTCGACCGGCCAGTGAGTCAGATCCAGATTGAAGCGCGGATCGTCACCATTAACGATGAAAGTCTCGATGAGTTGGGCGTGCGCTGGGGGATGTTGGCGGATACCGGCAATGGCGGCATGATCGGTGGTTCGGTGGAAGGTAACTTAGGTGCCATCGGAGCCTTGGATCAAAAACCGACCGTGGATGATTTCCTGAACGTCAACATGCCGGCGTCATCGGGCGCGGCCTCGATTGCGTTTCAGATTGCCAAAATCAACGGCAAGTTGTTGGATCTGGAGCTGTCAGCGTTGGAGCGGGAAAACAACGTGGAGATCGTGGCTAGCCCGCGTCTGTTAACCGCTAACAAGAAACAGGCCAGCATTAAACAGGGTACCGAACTGCCTTATGAAGTGGCCAGCTCCAGCGGTGCGTCGACCATCGAATTTAAAGACGCGGTGCTCGGTTTGGATGTGACACCACAAATTACGCCGAACGGTCAGATTATTCTGGATCTGAAAGTCAGCCAGAACTCGCCAGGCAAGGTTTACAAGATTGGCCGCGGCGAAGCGGTGTCTGTCGACAAGCAAGAAGTGGAAACACAAGTTTTGGTTGATGACGGGGAAACAGTTGTACTCGGCGGCGTATTCCAGCACACTACTATCAAAGGTGTAGATAAGGTGCCGGTACTGGGGGATATTCCTGTCATGGGACGGTTATTCCGTCGTGATATGGATAAAGCCGGAAAACGTGAACTTGTGATTTTTGTTACCCCGCGCGTGGTTCAGCAGAACATGAACCGCCCGGTGAGCACTGATCCTATCAGTGGTTAACCTCTCTCCTTGATGATGGCTTTCGAAAATCGCGGCTGCGGTTTTCGAAAGCATTGCCTTTATGCAGTTGCCAAACCGGCTCTACTCTTGAGATAATTTTTAGTCTGATCTCGCACTACGTTCTTATGAGGATTCAGGTCATGTCTCGTCATCGCATTTTTTGACGGGGCGAGGTGTATTTAAACGTTGTTTTAAGCAAAAACCGAAAAACATGGCAGAGAAACGTAATATTTTCCTAATCGGGCCTATGGGCGCCGGTAAAAGTACTATTGGCCGATACTTGGCGCAGATGCTGAATATGGAGTTTTTCGATTCCGATCAGGAAATCGAACGCCGTACCGGTGCCGATATCAGCTGGGTATTTGACGTTGAAGGCGAAGAAGGTTTTCGTGTTCGCGAAGAAAAAGTAATCAATGACCTGACGGAGAAGCAGGGGATCGTACTGGCCACCGGGGGTGGTTCCATTCAATCCCGTGAAACACGCAACCGTCTGTCCGCGCGCGGAATCGTGGTTTATCTGGAAACAACCATCGAAAAACAGCTGGCTCGTACCCAGCGTGATAAGAAGCGGCCATTGCTGCAAGGTGATGTGGAGCCACGCGAAGTGCTGGAAGCACTGGCGGCTGTCCGTAATCCGCAGTATGAAGAGATTGCCGATATCACTATCCGTACGGATGATCAGGGTGCCAAAGTGGTGGCGACTCAGATCATCGAGATGCTGGAACAACAGTAACTAACGTTAGGAAAGTTATGCCATGGAAAGGATCACCGTAGAATTGGCGGAACGTAGCTACCCTATCACGATTCAAGCCGGGCTGCTTTCGCACCCGGCTTCTT
>JBOFCH010000146.1:0-3762 GCA_051645985.1 Plesiomonas sp.
GGCATCATCAATCAGCCGTTCTAGTTCGTGGTATGTTGCTTCTGTGATACCGGACTCAGTCACGCCGATATCCAGTTTGAATGTGCCCGGCACACCTTCTGGTGACTCTTGCCACCATTCGCGGACGCGCAGCAGGTAGCCGAGCGGCTCTACTACGCGGCGGACTGCGCCGATGGTGCCTTTGTGTTTGTGGACGAATGGACTGTTGGCGATCACTTTACGCTTGGCTTGCTCGCTCCAGTTGTCGTCCCAGCGGTCAACTGACCGTTCAGCGGCGAGAGACGGCAGACGCTCCACGCTGCATTTGTAGGGGTCGTTGATTTCGCGCAGTCGTTCTACTGGCAGATCAACGGCACCTGCGCAGACTTCTGCGAGATTGCGCTCTATTTCTGTGGCGTTGGGCGGCAGTAGGCGTTTCATTGATTGGCCAACCTTACTGTGTATCCAGTGCAATAGGCGGCTTCGGTGTTTTTGTTTGGCGTGATATCAGCCCAGTTCAGCAGTTCAACTTTGTTAATGCCCGGCACATGCAGTTGCGCATCAATGGCTGAACGCGCAATTTCTACGCCTATGCGTCGGCGTGGGTTAATCCATTTGGCCAAGCGTTCGGTGGCCATGGTCAACATGACTTGTGCTTCTGCGCCGACGAGTTCGGTATGCAGTACTGCATCAATGCGGTATGGCAAAATGCGCGCGCTTTGTACGGTGAGGCGATCACCTATTGGGCGGCGGTCTTCGTCGCTGCACGTTACATAAACGAGGTCACACAATGCTTTATCGGCGGTGCCATCGCCGTCATTGCTGAGGATGGCAATTAATGCGCAGGCTGGGGATGGACTGCTGGCGCGTGCATCTAATACTTTGCCGCTGGCTAAACGGGCGCAATACTCATAGGCACCGCCTGGCCCAGCTGTACTCCGCGCATCCCACGACAACAGGCAGCGCTCTCTCAGTGATTCATCGGATTCCATTACCGCAGGGACTGGCGGCACGGCGGTGAGATCTTCTGGCACGATGACCAGACGCTCAACACCGTAATTGGCGGCTAGGTTATCCAAGTCTTCATCTTCTGACCACGCTAACATTCCTGCTACGGCGGCACGGTTGATGTCAGATCGCAATAGCAGTTCGCGGTAGGCGTTTTCTTCCAGCAGATGAGCGAGTGGCTCTGATGCCAGTGCCAATGTTGCTTTGAGAGATTCGCGCTTTTCTGGCGAGGTGATTTCTATCAACCGCTCTTTGCGGTGTTGCAGGATGACTTCAAAGTCCAGCTCTTCCACCGTTTTCGGCTTGGGCATGGTTGATAATGCGATGATGCTCATTGTCCTGCTCCGACTGGCGTTGCTGCTTGTTCTACTTGACCGGTTTCGATGTGCTGCCATGTCACATCGGCCATACGCTGACCGTTCATCTGTGGGGCGTTTAGCGATACGCGAACAATACGGATTCGCGGTTCCCAGACTGTCAGTGCGTGGACTATTGACGCAATTAACCGCAGGTTCAGTGCGTCGTTTTGTGGCTGGTCAAGCAATGGGAAGATGTCGATGCCGTAATCACGGCGCATCACGCGGGTACCGACTGGGGTGGTCAGAATGTCGGCCACTGATTGCTTGATGTGCTCGGTGCTGCTGATGGTTCGACCGGTGTTCCGGTTCATTCCCGTCCACGTAATCACTTCACTGGCTCCCCTGATACATCGCCACCTTTCATGACGCCTTTATGTCCGTGAGTTGTTACTTCTACGCCGCCGATGTTGGCTGTTTTGCCGGTAATGTGTCCGGCAACGTTCAGGTTCTTGGTGCAGTCCACGTTTGGCGCATCCAATGTGATCAAAACTGATGCCGTTACCTTGTGTGTTTTAATTCCAGAGGCTGATAACGCACTGGTTTTTGGGTTGTACTCAATGACGGCGCCGTCTGGGTATTCAATCCGGTGCAGGTCTGGGTTGTCGTCGTCCGCTGCTGGCTCTGGATAGTCATTTTGATTTATGCCTCCGAGCACAAAGGCGTTACCAATGTCTCCCCCTGGCGAAAACAGCAGGACTTCTTCCCCCACAGTTAGGCGGCGACGGGTACGAATCTTTCCCGCGCTTTGTGCAAAGTACGGTCGCCAGTTGGTTTCGTTGTCACCGGTTTTTACTCGGCAATAGCCTGACTTCACGGCGGTTACGGTACCGACGCGGATCAATTCGTTGATTAGGCGTAGAAGCTCTATTGGGTTCATACAGGGAGTGTTACGACTGCGGGGCGGGTTGTCTCTTGGTTTACGGTGTGTGGCGGCCTCACACACCGTCTTGTGTCATGTGGGACAATAAGATGCCTTCCATCTCGCTGATGTCAGCGTCAGTAATGCCGAGCAGCTTACGCTCTGGATACTTGACCTCTTTTTTACCGATGCGGTCACGCAAACCAAAGTGGTTAACCGTTGCAATACGGCGCGCGCCACCCACAAACTGCACGGTGGCTTCTGATGGTGTAGCCGTTGATTTCAGCCATGTGGTTTTTACCATTTTGGCGAACATCCGGCGGCGAGTGCGGCCCCTCTTTCGCAGCTGCGGCTGAGGTTTGCGCGGCTCCATTGCGGAGCCATCTGGCTGCACGTTGCCTCTGATTCGCTCGGCTTGCTTTTGGCGCAGTGACTGCCCCATTTTGGCCAGCAGCTTTTTGCGCTCTGGCCCCGATAGCTTTTGCGCCAAGGCTTCGGTTTGTCTGGCAAGTTGTTCTAGTGCATCGGTCATGCGACTTTCTCACCGTTAATGAACAGTTCCCACACGATGCCGTCATAGGGGTCTTCTGGCGGTTCTGGTACGTGCTCCCATCCAATACCGTCTTCGGTCTTGGTGACAATCACGCGTTCGGTCAGGACAACGGTTATCAGCAGGTCATACAGGTCATTGGCTAACATTTCCATTTCAAAGCGGATCCCGTTTTCACGGAGGTCTCTGTTGTGAAAGAGGTCTGATTGGTTCTGACGTAGCCACGCCAGCAACGGCACCATGATGTCGTCTGGATGCCCGGCAAAATCGATGACGCCAATTTGCAGTTTATAGTTCCACTCAAATGACAGAGACGCCGCACCGGTAGCCACCGATTTGCCATCTGTCACCGTCAGTATCAACCGGTCTGGGTTTTTGTTCAGGCTCGGCACAGTGGCCAACAGGCACTGTTTAATCTGGGATACTTTCTGCATTTTTCTTTGCTCGCATGATCACTGCATCAACCTTGGCTGCGCAAAGCGCCCACGCAGCTTCGACTGCGCGTTTGTCGCTTTCCAAGTCGCCGTTACTTTTCGGGTTCGCTGCCGGTAGTTGGCAGGGGGTTGGTACCAGACAGCCAGCGTTGATATTCTCCGGCCCCTGTGATGGCCGGACGGGTGTGCATGCTGCTGATAGCATCAGGCAGGTGATCATCAGCCCATTGACGCAAAGTTTCATTTTCACGTTTTAGCCTCTCTATCCGTTCTGCTCGGCTGGCATTTTGCTGGCTGAGTTCTTCGGTCTGCTGCTGTAGCTTTGACGCCACTTGGTTTGCGCTATCCAACAACGAATTCAGGGTGATAATTTCGTTATCAGCTTTCTTTGCCCGTGTTTCTGCGCTGGTCAGTTTGTCTTCCAATCGGCCGGCAGTTCCCTGCCAGCGCGATGCGGATACGGCGGACAATCCCCAACCGGCCAGCGCAACTAGTGCAATGAGCAGCAGTGCGGTGATGGCAATCATTACGCTACGCGACATCACTGACCTCCGGCTCCGGGTATTCGGTGCA
>JBOFCH010000147.1:0-2518 GCA_051645985.1 Plesiomonas sp.
GAGCTTCATCGGCCACTCAATGGGCGGCAAAGTCGCCATGAAAGTTGCCCAGTTCGCCCCGCAGCGCGTCGCGCACTTGGTGGTGCTGGATATGTCACCGGTGGATTATCAAACCCGCCGCCATGATCAGGTCTTTAGCGCCCTACATGCGGTCAGCCAAGCGTGCCCACCGCGCCGTACACAAGCCGCCGAACTGATGCGTCACTATCTCAAGGAAGAGGGGGTGATCCAGTTTTTGCTCAAGTCCTTTGCGCCGACCGAGGAGAGCCGCTGGCGTTTTGCGGTGCGTGAGCTAGAAAACAACTATCCGCAGATTGTCGGCTGGAATGAAGGCGCACCGTTTAATAAACCGGTATTATTCATCAAAGGTGAACATTCCCCCTACATTCAAGACAAATTCCGGCCCGCTATTTTGCGCCAATTTCCACAAGCGAAAGCCCATGTGATTCAGGGAACCGGACATTGGCTGCACGCGGAAAAACCAGACGCGGTATTACGCGCAATCCGGCGCTTTCTCAATGCGGATTCCCGTTAACAGGGAACAAGGGCTATGGTATAGTTCCGGCTTAAACTGACGGGCTAAATGGAATTGCCACATGCTTTATGAGCACATGGAAACAATTGAGGCTATCGGCCTTGATTTATTCTTTATTGTCCTCTTCTTTTTTATAGGGATGGCAATTCAGGACGTGCTAAAACGTGGCAACGTTCCCCCGTTTGGCCGCCGCATTGTCTGGCTGGTTTTGTTTCTTGGATGTGCAGGCTTCGTTGCCAAAGGTCTGATCCAGCTCTACTGGGAAGGCGCTGGTATCGGTTGATTCTTAGCAAGAGCAGCACTTGTAGTTCAAATGGCAAAAGAAAATACAGACCGTACCACTCTTGATTTGTTTGCTGACGAACGTCGTCCCGGTCGTCCAAAAACAAACCCGCTTCCCCGGCACGAACAGTTACGGATTAATAAGCGTAATCAGCTCAAACGCGATAAATCCAAAGGATTACGCCGAATTGAACTGAAAGTTGATAGCCGGGTAGTGGAAGCATTAAACGTGCTGGCTCACGAGCAACAGATGAGCCGCAGTGAACTGATCGAACAAATTTTGCTGGAAAAGTTGGGCTTGGATGCGGAAGAATTCGCGCTAAACCTGACTGACAGCCCGAAATGAACGCTAAGGTATAAGAGAATGGCAAGTGTAGGAATTTTCTTTGGCAGCGATACCGGCAATACCGAAAACATTGCCAAGATGATCCAAAAACAGCTAGGCAAACACCTGGTGGACGTACGTGACATCGCTAAAAGCAGCAAAGAAGACATCGACAACTTCGATCTGCTGCTGCTCGGGATCCCAACTTGGTACTACGGTGAAGCGCAGTGTGATTGGGATGATTTCTTCCCAACATTGGAAGAAATTGATTTCAACAACAAGCTGATTGCCATTTTCGGCTGCGGCGATCAGGAAGACTACGCGGAGTACTTCTGTGACGCGATGGGTTCCCTGCGTGACATCGTGGAAGCGCGTGGTGGCGTGATCGTCGGTCACTGGCCAACAGCCGGTTACCACTTTGAAGCGTCCAAGGCGCTGGTGGATGACCAAAACTTCGTCGGTCTGTGCATCGATGAAGACCGCCAGCCAGAGCTGACGGCCGAACGCGTTGAGAAGTGGGTGAAGCAGGTTTACGAAGAGATGTGTCTGGCTGAGCTGGATAACTAAATCTAGGTAGCTAGATCTAGATAGCTACTGTCTAGATAACGTCAGTCTTGCTACCCAGCCCCATAACGGGTAAACAGGTATCCTCAATAAAGCCGGCACTCAGCCGGCTTTATTCTTTTCACGATTCTTTTCACACGCCGGTGAGTGTGGCCGATGCGCATCTAACGGCTCAACCACCTCTTCGACGTTACGTTTACGTCGCACATACAGTGTCCGGTTCACCTGCGCCACTATCTCGCCCTGCGCATCTTTAATCGCCACCGTAAACTGCGGTAAACACTTATCACCCTTGGCGGTAGCCGCCACTATCTCTTCATAGCGCCCTTCGCTGATCTCAAAGCTGGCGGTGAGCTTCCCCCAGCCTGGTCGAATAAAATCAATGTCGGCCGCTTTATCCCACACCACATAATCCGGTCCCAAACGCCCTATCAGCATCAAGGCATAAATCGGATCGGTCATGGCAAACAGACTACCGCCAAACTGACTGCGATTAATGTTTTTATTCCACCAGCGAAAGGCCAGCGTCACTTCACAGCCACGAAAATCACGGTCTAAGCGACTAATCCGGATCCCTGCACCAAAAAAGGGAGGCCAGATATTCAGCGCCCAGCGGAAAATCCACGCACGAAACAAAAAAGCTGGCATGCGGTTTATCCTGTTATCCTTGTGAACAGAGCAAAAACTCTACCAAACGATAACAATTACGCAACCATTTTGTTTTTATCTGGGATTTACGGTTTTAACTTGGTTACGCAGCTCTTATAATGCTAGTTACTCTCATTTCTACTCCGGCCTCTATGTCCGGTTTA
>JBOFCH010000148.1:0-2191 GCA_051645985.1 Plesiomonas sp.
ACTCTTTCGCCCGTTTCGCGAGCTTACTCCAGCTCTTGAGAGCCGCCGCCACTGACGGTCAGCACCTGACCGCTGATCCACGAGGCCGCCGGTGAAGCCAAGAACAAAGCGGCATACGCGATGTCAGTGGGTAAACCCAAACGCCCCAGTGGAGTGTGTTTAAGCATCTGGAATTCCACCTCTTCCGTCAACACCGTTGACAGCGCATGTGTGCGGATCGCCCCCGGAGCAATCGCATTCACCCGGATCCCATGCGCCCCCACGTCGAAGGCAATATTACGCGTCAGGTGGTTGACAGCCGCTTTGGACGACGCATAAGACGCCATATTGCTGTTGCAGTTTTCACCGGCCATCGAGCTAATATTCACGATAGCGCCACCGCCATTGTCTGCCATGTGCGGTGCACACAGCTGGCTTAAGCGAAATGCGGGGAACACGTTCAGCTGATATGCCCATTCAAACTCCTGCATGGACATCTCAAATGGCTTAGGGCCTCCGCCACCGGCATTGTTCACTAAGAGAGTCAGTTTGCCCCACGTAGACAGCGCACACTCCACCAAAGCCTGTAGCGAGGACTCCTGCGTCACATCACAAGCGATGGCCACTGCCCGTCCACCGGCCCGGCAAATCTCGTCTACCGTAGCTTGTGCGGCCTGCAAATCGCGGTCAGACACCACGACCGCAGCACCGGCATCAGCAAATACAGTCGCAATAGAGTGCCCAATCCCTGCTCCGGCACCGGTCACGATGGCAACATCCCCTTCCAACCGGAAAATCTCTTCTATTGGCATACGTTTTTCACTCAGTTATACATGGTGTACAGAAATAGTAGAATGCGCATCCCAACTGTATTAGGCCAATGATGCGCATTTGTTACACAATGCCACTTACGGTTGTCCAACTGCGAGCTGAGTCACCTCACGGGCTATTGCAGCTGCCTGTTGCTGCCAGCCCGCGCCCATCACGCGTACCATTTCCGGATAACCATCCGCATTTTGTGGCAACACAACCTCGAAATTCTTCTGCCAGCGCTGTGCACCGTGTGTCAGCAACCAACGGCCACTGATCACCACGTTGCCATCATAACGCCCCTGAAAACGCTCCACTTGCGTATTCAGTTGCCAATCATTCGCACCGCTAGCAGTCGACGTGACCTGCCAACCGGGCAAATCATGCGTCAGATTAGCCGTCAGCGTCCGGGTCAGCTGAGCGCCGAGATTGTCCACCCACTGATTTTGCTGAGTCAGCACCATCTCGACATCATTGGTCTGATAGGCCAACCCGGTGCCAGACAGATAGTCGGCAACAGAGACCGGGTTCACCACCAGCACCTGTTGCTGCTGCGCCACCTGAGTCACTGCCGGCTGAGCCGGCAGCTGATAATAAGAGACTCCGGAAGTGCTACTGCAAGCGGCCAGCAAGAGCGTACTGGCTAAAATCCACTTTTTCATCGTTACCGGCCTCACTTATTTTGCTTTTTTCGGCTCTGGATCGGCACCCTGTGAGGCACCGAAGATCAGAGAATTCGGTTTACGGTTGATCTGCTGCATCACCGGCTGGGTATCACGCAAGACTTTATCCAGTGATTGCAGATTATTATTCAAGCGCTCATACAGCGGTGAACCAGGGCTAACACCATTTAGTGTTGCGCGCAGCTCGTGCAACGTCTCACGCAACTCTTTTGGCAATTGCTGACTATCAGCCTGTACGGCCAGTTTATCCAGCGTTGCCGCCAGCTTAGCGGTTTCATGCAGCATCTTGCGCGCCTCTTTTGAGGTCGCGGTAGTTTCCGTCAGCAATGGTTCAATAGGCAGTTTGTTCAGCTTATCCAGCACCTGCTGCACTTTCAGCTCAATCGAGCTAAAACCGCCGGCAACCGTCGGCATCACCTGAATGCCTTCAATTTCACGCATTTTCTTGATCTGTTTGGTGTTATCCACCATGTTCAGGTCAATAAACAGCTGTCCGGTCAGCAAGTTACCGGTTTTCAGCATGGCTCGCATCCCTTGCTGTACGGCGATTTCCATGTCCCGACGCAAGGTCGCTATGGTCAGACGATCCGGCAAGCGCCCCACTTCCAGACGAATCAATACCGGCACACTGCCATCCGTTTCAGAAATAGATAACTTGTTATTAAAGTAATACGGCACTTTCATCACCGTACCGATACGCACGCCACGGTACTCTACCG
>JBOFCH010000149.1:0-6888 GCA_051645985.1 Plesiomonas sp.
GTAGCAGACCCCGGTTGCCAGAGAGCACATCTTGGGCGGTCAGCGGTAATTGCGCACTGAGGCGCACGATATCGCGGGCATCATCCAGCAACGCCCGCCCCAGTGGCGTCAGGGTGGTGGCTCCAGCACTGCGCGCCAGCAGCGCCCCACCGAGTGCCAGCTCCAGTCGCTTAATCTGTTTACTGAGCGCCGATTGGGTGATGTGTAACCGCTCGGCAGCCTGACCAAAATGCAGCACGTCACTTAAGGTGACAAAGGCTCTAAGATCGCGCAGTTCCATGCTTCCCCCCTCATTCCTGTGAGGAATGAAAAAGCAGATTAAATGTCATTGGACGGAATTGTAGGTCTGGGCGATGCTTATTGCCAAGCATGACTCGCACTGTGACAAGGAGCTTTTAAATGCATCACTCTCACCGTCAGCCTTTTGCTACCGATTTTCTGTGGGGCGCGGCGTCTGCTGCCTATCAAGTGGAAGGGGCGTGGAATGAAGAGGGCAAAGGGCCATCGGTCTGGGATCTGTTCACCAAAATTCCCGGCACCACCTTTCAAGGCAGTCATGGTGATGTGGCAGTCGATCACTATCATCGAATGGAAGAAGATGTGGCTTTGATGGCCGAGATGGGCCTGAAAGCCTACCGTTTCTCAGTCAGTTGGCCGCGGATTCTCCCAACCGGTCGCGGTGCAGTGAATGAAGCGGGATTGGCATTTTATGAGCGTCTGATTGATGCGCTACTGGCCCGCGGCATTGAGCCGGTGTTGACCTTGTATCACTGGGACTTGCCGCAGGCACTGCAAGATGAATACGGCGGCTGGGAAGATCGGCGCATCATTGCCGACTTCGAGCATTACTGTGTGACCCTATTCCGCCGTTTTGCCGGTAAGGTTAAATACTGGGTGTCGCTTAACGAGCAGAACTTTAACCTGACCAACGCTTACCTGTTGGGCGCGCACCCGCCGGCGGTGCAAGATCGCCAGCGTTTTTTCGCGGCCAACCATATTGCGTTTCTGGCCAATGCTACCGTGATCAAGGCGTTTCGCCAGCATGTACCCAATGGTTTGATTGGCCCGAGCTTTGCCTATTCCCCGGCCTATCCGGCCTCCGCGGCGCCCGCAGATATTTTGGCTTATGAAAATGCCGAAGAGATGACCAACTACTGGTGGCTGGATGCGTATTGTTATGGCCGCTATCCGCAGGCGTCACTGGCATGGCTGCGCGAGCGTGGCGAAGCGCCACAAATTTTAGCGGGCGATCTGGAATTATTGGCCGAAGGTAAGCCAGATTATATCGGGGTGAATTACTACTATACCCTGACCTATACCGATAACCCACTGGATGGGCAGACGTTACAACGCATCAACAACACTGGGCGCAAA
Source organism: Plesiomonas sp. (assembly GCA_051645985.1). GTDB lineage: Bacteria > Pseudomonadota > Gammaproteobacteria > Enterobacterales > CAMTGL01 > Plesiomonas. The sequence goes on from JBOFCH010000149.1 coordinate 1,375, forward strand.
GGCACCACGCCATCCAGTGGTGTGCCGGGGCTGTATCGCACCACGCCAAACCCGAATTTGGAAACCAGTAACTGGGATTGGGCGATCGATCCGACCGGTCTGCGTATTGCGCTGCGTCGTCTGGCCTCGCGCTATCACTTGCCGTTAATGATCACCGAAAACGGTCTGGGCGAGTTCGATAAGTTGGAGGAGGGCGATCAAATTCACGACAGCTACCGCATCGATTACTTGCGCAGCCACCTGCTTGCCTGTCAGCAGGCGATGCAAGATGGGGTGCAGCTGCTCGGTTATTGCGCCTGGTCGTTCACCGATATTCTGAGCTGGTTGAACGGCTATCAAAAGCGTTACGGGTTTGTGTATGTCGATCGGGATGAACAGTCGCCACGCACTTTACGCCGGATCCGTAAAGACAGCTTTTTCTGGTATCAAGCCGTGATCCAATCCGCGGGTGCCCAGTTACACGAATGATGGAAACCCATAACAGGCATAGGGCTGTGGCAGAGGAGTGCGGTGGCCTGACCGGTGAGTATGTGGCCTGATATAACAGGCTATTTTTCCCCGCCCTTGTGGCGGGGCTTTTTGTCTTGCGGGCTAACCGCCCTGATTATTTTTTCTCAGCGGTTTTCTTGACCGTAGCATGGTGCATTTTTTTATGCGCTACGGTTTTACTGTGATGTTTGACACTGGCTGAGTGATGTTCGGCCGTGGCCGGCGCACTGGCTGGTGTGGTGGCTGCGACCGCCATCATGGAGGACAGGCCGAATACAGCAGCGACCGCAGTCAAAACAACCTTTTTCATATTTGGTGCCTTCTTGTAAATATTCTATTTTAAATAACACAGAGCTTCTTTTTCTGTGTTCTTCTTTTCTTTGTTATTGCACAGAGAAAGGGTGGCTCCGGCAACGGCGAGAATGTAATCGTAACCTTGTTGGCTTGCACGATAATAATAATGTCTGACTGTAACCCTGAATGTCTATTTTTGGCTGGGAAACACTTTATTTTGGTGTTTTATGCACGATATTATGACTAATTAACCATTGGGGTTTGGTAACTTGTTTTTATATTTATGAATGGGTGAATAGAAAATTGCATAAAGGTATTTCTGTGTGCCATGACGCAATTTACATCTCATTTATTTCTTTATTTTAGATTCGTTTTTATTGAATGTTTTAGGTTTTTTGTTGTCGGCGCAGTATTTTTTATTCGGGAGGCTGGACAAAAGCCTTCGGCAAAAATAAAAAAAGCACCCGTGGTGGGTGCTTTTTAAGGATAAAACGGTAATTGGCCGAACAAAATTATTCAATATTCTGAATTTGCTCGCGCATTTGCTCAATCAGCACTTTTAGCTCAACGCTGCAACCGGTGATGTCGGCATTGATAGACTTCGAACCTAAGGTGTTGGCCTCACGGTTAAACTCTTGCATCATGAAATCCAGACGGCGACCGACGGCCTCGTTCTTTTTCAAGATAGCGCGGGTTTCTTTGATGTGGGCTTCCAGACGATCCAGCTCTTCGGCTACATCCAGACGTTGGGTCAGCAGTACCAGCTCTTGCTCCAGACGGTTGTTGTCGACCTGAACTTGCGCGTCTTCCAGCTTGGCTTGCAGACGCTCACGCTGCCATTGCAGCACGTCCGGCATGTGGCTACGAACGATCGCCACTTGTGCGCTAACGCCGTCTAGACGCTGTTCAATCAGCGCTTTCAGTGCGCTACCTTCACGTTCGCGAGCGGCCACGAATTCATCCATCGCTTGCTCAAAACCGGCCATCAGAGCGGTCGAGATGGCGTCGAGATCTTGCTCGGCAGCGGCCATGACACCCGGCCAGCGCAGCACTTCCAGCGGATTGATGGTGCCTTCATCGCTGGCTTGCTGTACCCATTTGGCGGCGGCGATCAGCTGGCGAGCCAGATCTTCATTAATGGTCAGGGTGCTTTGTGCCGCCGGGTTGGCGTCAAAACGCAAAGCGCATTCAACCTTACCGCGGGTCAGACGCTGACGGATACGCTCACGCAGTACCGGCTCCAGAGAACGAAACTGCTCCGGCAGGCGCAGGTAAGTTTCCAGGTAGCGCTGGTTTACAGAGCGGATCTCCCAGGCGGCGGTGCCCCAGTCGCCTTTAACTTCGTTACGAGCGAAGGCTGTCATACTACGGATCATGCGCGTGTATCTCGTCATCAAAATGAATGTGTTGCGATTATAACCCAGCGGCCCTAAGGCGTCAGTGCCAATCTCCGCACGGGATTAGGCATCGGCGGTACAAATCCGTATAATGCGCGGTCAAACGATTTCCCCTGATACCCGATTCCCGATTAAGGAGGACGCGATGCGCCCGGCAAACCGACTGGCTTCGCAGGTTCGACCGATTACCCTGACCCGCAATTTCACCAAACATGCCGAAGGTTCGGTGCTGGTGGAGTTCGGTGAAACGAAAGTGCTGTGCACCGCGACCGTGGAAGAAGGCGTACCCCGTTTCCTTAAAGGCAAAGGACAGGGCTGGATCACCGCCGAATACGGCATGCTGCCGCGCTCGACCCACACCCGTAACCAGCGTGAAGCGGCCAAAGGCAAGCAAAGCGGCCGCACCATGGAAATTCAGCGCCTGATTGCCCGTGCCTTGCGTGCCGCGGTAGATCTGACTGCGCTCGGTGAATACACCGTGACCCTCGACTGCGACGTGATCCAGGCCGACGGTGGTACCCGTACCGCCTCGATTTCCGGTGCTTGTGTGGCTCTGGCCGACGCCCTGAACGCGCTGGTCGCTAAAGGCGCGCTGAAAGCTAACCCAATGAAAGGGATGGTGGCTGCTGTCTCGGTGGGGATTGTGGGCGGTGAAGCGCTGTGCGATCTGGAGTATGTAGAAGACTCGGCCGCAGAAACGGATATGAATGTGGTGATGATGGAAGACGGCCGCATGATTGAAGTGCAGGGCACCGCCGAGGGCGAGCCATTCTCCCATGAGGAGTTGCTCAGTCTGCTGGCGCTGGCCAAGGCCGGCATCGCCGACATCATTGCCGCGCAGAAAGCGGCGCTCAGCGAATAACATGAAAAAGCGGCTTAATAGCCGCTTTTTTTTCGCCTGTGGCTATGTCTGATAAATCCTTTGATAGGCATGACCGCAGAGCGCGCGTGGCTACCCTAAAGCAGCCCCGCAGCAGTAACAGCCGCGAGATGAATGAGTTTGGCGCAGCGCGGCTCTAGCACTGTGCCACGTGACAACCTACACCCCGTAACCGGTAACAAGGAAAGAGCATGAAAGCCTATCAGCGTGAGTTTATTGAATTTGCCCTGCGCAAGCAGGTGTTGCGTTTTGGTGAGTTTACCCTCAAGTCCGGTCGCAAAAGCCCGTACTTTTTCAACGCTGGGCTGTTTAATACGGGTCGCGATTTAGCGCAGCTGGGGCGCTTTTATGCCGCGGCGCTTAATGCATCGGGGGTCGAGTTTGATTTGCTGTTCGGTCCGGCTTACAAGGGCATTCCGATTGCCACTACCACTGCCGTGGCGCTGGCCGATCACTTCGATCGCGATGTGCCGTATTGCTTTAACCGCAAAGAAGCCAAAACCCATGGCGAAGGCGGCAATCTGGTCGGTAGCACTTTGCAAGGCCGTGTGATGCTGGTGGATGATGTGATCACCGCCGGTACCGCGATCCGTGAGTCGATGGACATTATTGCTGCGCATCAGGCGTCGTTGGCTGGGGTGATGATCGCCCTGAACCGTATGGAGCGCGGCCAAGGCGAGTTGTCAGCGATTCAGGAAGTGGAGCGTGATTATGGCTGTCAGGTGATTGCCATCATTACCTTAAACGATCTGATTAGCTACCTCGAAGAGCAAGTGGCCAGCCAGCCAGAGTTAGCCCCCCATCTGGATGCCGTGCGGGCTTATCGCGCGGAATATGGCGTGTAAATACCGCTGGTGCTCGTTGAGCACCGATTAGCGAACATAAAAAGGCAGCCAGTCGGCTGCCTTTTTTTAGCGAAAATGATAAGTGCAGTAATAAGGAAATCGCGCCGCTGGCTCTTATTGGGGCTTGGCAACCGTGGATGACGGTTGCAGCGCCGGGCGCGCCAACATAAAAATCGCTAAGGTGAGTAGATAGGCGGCGGTAAATGTGGGTAGCCCAAGCGGAGTAAACAGACGATTGAGCGCCGCTTGTACCAGCACGGTGACCAAGGTCGCGAAGATAGCTAACCATAGCCGTACTGGCGAGCGGACGTAAAACACGCGGCCAATGGCCAGTGCACTCAACACCGGCGAAAAACCATACAAACCGGTTAAAATCGAGTAAGTGTCGGCACCAAACAAACGGGCGACGGTGGTCGCTAAGATAGCGCCGCCGAGCGTCGTCAGCGCCATTGCCCACGAGCGCCATGCCAAGCCAATTAAAATCAGTACGCCACTGACGGTATTGTTGAGCAAAAAAACTTGAGCAATGTTACGGATACTGGCCTGAAACAGCATCAGCAGCGTAACGTGATGGTCATCAGGGTGCTGCACCGCAGCGGATAACACATGCAGATGGACGCCAGAGAGGTTATAGCCCGCCAGCAATAGCATCCAGCTGATCAGCACAAACGGCAGGGTCGAGCCGGGAACCCCCCAGCTGCGGGTTACCGATTGTTGAATGGCACACTCGGCAATCGGGCACAGCATGGCTCCGATGAGCAGCAACATCCACATCAGTGGCGAGGGGATAAAAAAGGTGGTGATAGTGATCCCGACTAAGATCCCGTTAAAGCCGTGCAACCCCTGCGCAATGTCATTATCGTTCAGATGCAGTCGGCTAGCCATCAAGGTCGATACGCTCAAACCCATCAAGGCCCCGAGTAGGGTATAGGGGGTGCCGTTTTGCAGTGCCGCAAAGGCAATAGCGAGTAAGAAAAAGGCCCCGGTAATGGCGTTACCGGCAAAAAAAACCTGTCCGGCGCCACGTAGCAATGTGCGGATAAACTGCTTGAACATGATACTCACGTGTTAGATGTTGACTAAAAAGGCGCAAAACATGCTTTGCGCCACCATCGCGGTGGATAAAACGGACGTTACGGCGCGTGTTCGTCGCCTTGGGTCAGTCGCTGTCCCAACAGCGTACCGATCACGGCGGCGGCCAACCCGGCCAGCAAACTGGCGGCGATATAACACAGTGCCGTGCGAAAGGTGGCCGGTTGTTGTAGCAACGTGACGGCGGCATAGACAAAACTGGAGAAGGTGGACATCCCCCCCATGATGCCGGTGCCGACTAACAGATGCACATTTTCATGGATCCGCAGTTGTTGCCGACTGCCGGTCGACAGACCCAGCAAAAAAGAGGCCAGCACGTTGGCGAGAAAAATCGACAGCGGAAAACTACCGGTATGAGTGGGGAAACCCAGCATAAAAAACTCACGGCACATGGCTCCGAAGGCCCCGCCGACAAAAATCAGGATCACCAGATTAATCATCTTTGCGTTTCCTTAGCTCACGGCATGGCTAGCCAAGCACCCAACGCGGCAGCCGCCATGCCAAGTGCCGTGGAGGT
>JBOFCH010000150.1:0-2052 GCA_051645985.1 Plesiomonas sp.
GAAAAGAATAGGCTAGCTGGGAATAAGTCTTATGGATAACAAGCAGCATCACTGATGGTGACTGCCACACACCTCACACTGAGGGCGTGGATTGAGCTTCATTTCTCTGAACTGCATCATACGCGCATCCACCAGCAATAAACGACCGAGTAGCGGCGTCCCCATCCCCGTCAGTAACTTGATGCACTCCGTGGCCTGTATGGTGCCAATCAAACCCACTACCGGTGACAAGATCCCACTTTCCATACAGCTAGCGGCATGTTCACCGAACAGACTGCTCAGACAGCGATAGCAGGGAGTTCCCGGGGCGTAGGTAAACACACTCACTTGACCTTCTAAACGAATTGCTGCGCCGGACACCAATGGCACGCGATGCCTCGCGCACAGTCGATTCAGTTGGTTGCGAGTCTCGGCGTTGTCAGTACAATCCAGCACGATTTGCTGTTGGGCAATCAGCATAGATAAGTCATCATCCTCCAGACGAGCACAAATCGGTGTCACCTGCACGTGCGGGTTGATGTTTTGCAGGCTAAGCGCAGCCGAGGCTACCTTGTCTTGCCCAATACGGGCATCGGTATGCAGAACTTGTCGTTGTAAGTTAGACAGTGACACCTGATCGAAGTCCAGTAGCGTCAGTTGCCCGATCCCAGCGGCAGCCAGATACTGGGCTGCGGCGCAGCCCAAACCGCCAAGGCCAACAATCAGCACCGAGGCTGCTTTTAGCGCTTCCTGACCGGTAAAATCACACTCACGCAGAACAATCTGTCGGTTGTAGCGCAGCTCCTCTGCATGGCTGAGTTCTGTGCTGGAAATTGTCATCTGCTTTAGCCTCCCAGCAGAGTATTAAATAGCTCAACCGTGACCCACTCACCGGCTGTCACTGCGCCGCGCTCTTGTTCTAGCACAATAAAGCAATTACCGGCGGTAAAAGAGCTGAAAACATGGGAGCCTTGATGGCCGGTACTGGTAACGCTAAGTTCTGTTTGACCGGTATGCGGATTGATTTGGCTGCGCAGAATGCCGCGCTGGAAATCCATTCGTCCCGGAGTTTTTTTCAGGTTGCTGTCGCAGCGCACATGAAAACGCTGTGGCGGCTGATAAGCCGTGTGACCTCTGAGTGCGGCAATGAGCGGTTGAACCAGTTGATAGAAGGTAACGGCAGCAGAAACGGGGTTACCCGGTAAGCCGCAGAACCACGCCTGTTGTAAGCGGCCAAAGGCAAACGGTTTGCCCGGCTTGATGGCCAGCTTCCAAAAGCCGATATCGCCGGTTTCGTCCAAAATTTCTTTGGTGTAATCGGCCTCACCAACGGATACGCCACCGGAGGTGATCACCAGATCTGCACTGTGATCCGCTTGATGGAAGGCATGACGTAGCGCTTGAGGATCATCCGGGATAATGCCTAAATCCAAGATCTCACAACCGAGTTTTTCTAGCATCAGGCGGATGGTCAGGCGGTTACTGTCGTAGATTTGGCCTGCTTGTAACGGCTGACCCGGTTCGCGCAGTTCATCGCCCGTAGAGAATATGGCGACTTTCAGGCGGCGGTAAACGTCCACCTGCGCAATGCCGAGAGAGGCCAGTACCGGCAGATGGGGCAGTGTCAGCTTTTCTCCCTGCGCGATAACGGCATCACCTTGGCTGATGTCTTCGCCTGTACGGCGAATATTCTGATTAACGCGCACCGGCGCGGTAAAACGGATCCCGCCATCGTCGGCTTGGGTCTGCTCTTGCATAATGACGGCATCACATCCTGATGGGATCGCTGCGCCAGTCATAATCCGAATACAGCTGCCAGCAGGCCATTCGCCCATGAATGGTGCGCCAGCAAAGGCTTTTCCGGTGACAGGGAATACCTCGTGTTGTGCTAATTCGGCGGTACGCACGGCGTAACCATCCATCGCAGAGTTGTCAAACGGCGGCACATTGAGTGGAGAAGTCACCGGAGTGGCCGTGATCCGATCTAAAGCTTGCTCCAGAGAAACCTGTTCTGGCGTGCAAACACAAGAAACGCGCTCCAGCATCAGGGCCAGGGCCTGAGATAAGGTACGC
>JBOFCH010000151.1:0-10487 GCA_051645985.1 Plesiomonas sp.
TGAATGTGATCACCAGCCACCACAAACTGGCACGCATCGACGATCCGGCCAACCCGAGCATCGACTACGATGAATGGGAAGAGCGACACAACCAATTTCACCTCTCTTTGCTTTCCGGCTGCAACAGCCCCAAGATGCTGGAATTTATGGAGAATATATTGGAGCAGATGGCCCGCTACCGCCATATCTGGGTCAATATCCGCCTCGACTACACCCAACGCTATCATGACAACGGCGAGCATGAAAAATTAATGCAGGCTGTACTGGACCGCAATATTTCTCTGGCTATCGAATTAACCGAACGACACTCACAACGCGCGCTTGAATTAATGAAAGAGTCAATTCATTATCTTGAAAAAATAAATGATCTGGCTGGCTAAAATAAATAAAGGGGAATCACTTCCCCTCTATTTTTCGTCACATTGATGTTTTATCGATGATATTTTATCGATTTTTTCTCACCATGTTTTTTTATCACCTTTTTTATCATACCGCCCACACATCACGGTAGCGAAGGGTGATGACAACAAGCGACAATGTGACAGTGAGTATCAACTATGCACCGAGCGCTCACCACGCGATATGCCGACCACCCCAGAACGGGCCACTTCCACGATATCGGTATGCTCTTTGACCGCCGATAAAAATGCATCCAACTTGTCACTGGTGCCCGCTAACTGTACGGTGTACAGGCTACCGGTGACATCAATGATTTGACCGCGAAAAATGTCACTCATCCGCTTCAACTCATCGCGTACACTCGCGGGAGCCTGCATCTTCACCAACATCAGTTCACGCTCAACATACGCGCCTTGGCTTAAATCACTGACTTTCAGGACGTCAATCAGCTTGTGCAGTTGCTTTTCAATTTGCTCCAGCACACTTTGATCACCGGCGGTCACAATGGTGATGCGCGACAAAGTCGCATCTTCGGTCGGTGCCACGGTCAGGGTTTCGATGTTATAGCCACGCTGAGCGAACAGCCCTACCACCCGAGACAACGCCCCGGACTCATTCTCCAGTAATACCGATAAGATTCGGCGCATCAGGTTCTCTCCGTTTTACTTAACCACATTTCATCCATGGCTCCGCCGCGAACGTGCATCGGATAGACATGCTCGGTCTCATCAACGCTGATATCCACAAACACCAGACGATCTTTCATCGCCAGCGCTTGAGCTAGCTTGCTTTCCAACTCATCGGGCGTGCGAATGGCGATCCCGACATGGCCATAGGCTTCGGCGATTTTGACAAAATCCGGCAACGACTCCATATAGGAGTGTGAATGACGGCCACTGTAAATCATGTCCTGCCACTGTTTCACCATGCCCAAAAAGCGGTTGTTCAGGTTGATGATCTTCACCGGCACGTCATATTGCAGCGCCGTGGACAGCTCCTGAATATTCATCTGGATACTGCCATCACCGGTCACACAGACCACCTGCTCTTCCGGCAGCGCCATCTTCACGCCCATTGCAGCCGGGAAGCCAAAACCCATGGTGCCCAAGCCGCCGGAGTTGATCCAACGCCGTGGTTTGGCAAACGGGTAATACAGGGCGGCAAACATCTGGTGCTGACCCACATCGGAGGCCACATAAGCATCGCCACCGGTCAGTTTGTGCAGTGCGGCGATCACGGCCTGTGGCTTAATTTTTGGCCCACTGCTATCAAAGCGCAGACACTCACGCGCACGCCATGCATGGAGCTTGTTCCACCAATCACTGCGTGCCTGCGCCTGCTGTGCAACTGCGGGGGCCGATTCATCCAGCAACGTCAGCATTTTATTGAGCACATTATCGGCACTGCCAACAATCGGAATATCAGCACTGACGGTTTTCGAGATCGAGGTCGGATCGATATCGATATGCAAAATGGTGGCGTGTGGGCAGTATTTGGTTAAGTTGTTGGTCGTCCGATCGTCAAAGCGTACGCCAATGGCAAAGATCAGATCCGCATGGTGCATGGCCATGTTGGCTTCATAGGTGCCGTGCATGCCGAGCATCCCCAGACACTGCGGATCGTCGCCCGGAAAGGCGCCCAACCCCATCAGTGAAGTGGTCACCGGCAGATTCAGGCGTTTAGCTAGTGTGGTCAACTGAGTATGGCAATTGGCACTGATCACCCCGCCGCCGGCATAGATCACGGGCTGACTGGCGGCCAGCAAGGCGTGCAGACCTTTTTTAATCTGCCCAGTATGGCCATTTACATTGGGGTGATACGAGCGCAGCTCGACGCTTTGCGGGTATTCATACGGCAACTTGTTGGCTGGATTGAGAATATCTTTGGGTAAATCCACCACGACCGGCCCGGGACGGCCAGTACTCGCCAGATAAAAGGCTTTTTTCATCACCACCGGAATATCTTCGGTGCGTTTAACCAAGAAGCTGTGTTTGACGACCGGACGCGAGATCCCGACCATGTCACACTCTTGAAAGGCATCGTTACCAATCAAACTGGTGGCGACCTGACCAGAGAGCACCACCATCGGCACCGAATCCATGTAGGCGGTGGCAATACCGGTGATGGCATTGGTGGCGCCCGGACCCGAGGTCACCAGTACCACCCCCACCTCGCCGGTGGCGCGGGCGTAACCGTCTGCCATATGTACGGCAGCTTGCTCATGCCGGACCAGCACATGCTGGATCCCACCTAGGGTATGCAGTGCGTCATAAATATCCAGCACGGCACCACCCGGATAGCCGAAAACATGTTTAATTCCCTGATCATGCAGTGCGCGCACGACCATTTCGGCGCCTGACAACATCTCCATACGTCTGCCTCCCGGTTGGATTTTTGTGTCGTAAGTCCCTCTAACGAATGACTTGTCGAAATGTCCTGTTTTCCACCCCGTAGCAGGGACGGATCCGTATCCACTTTAACGTTGATTTTGTAACAAAGTCCATCATCACAACTCATTAATCCAAAACAAAAAGCTCACTGGCTTGATATTTACGATTAACAATTGTGATAGGGAAAATTAGCAGTGAAATACACTGAAAAAGCAGGAAACGACGGCAGGTTTAGTGGACGCAAAACAACAAAAAACCACAGCGCAGCGTCTGTGGTTTTGGTAAAGCACGCGCGCTAAGAGATCAAGCGCGCGGCGCAAGGTTAACGACGGCCGAAGCTTAGTCGTACATCGCCTCAATTTCCCGCTCATAGCGCTGGGTAATGATCTTACGGCGCAATTTCAGGGTCGGGGTTAACTCACCACGCTCCATGGAGAAAGCCTCTGGCAACAGCGTAAAGCGCTTCACTTGCTCAAAACGGGCCAGCTCTTTTTGCATGGTTTTAAGGCGCTGCTCGAACATCTCCATCACCTGACTATGGCGCAACAGCTCCATCCGGTCTTGGTATTTGATGTTGACGCTACGGGCATAATCTTCCAGCGATTCAAAGCACGGTACGATCAGTGCCGACACGAACTTACGCGTATCGGCGATCACCGCGATCTGCTCGATAAAGCGATCTTGGCCCAAGGTGCCTTCAATCATCTGTGGGGCAATGTACTTACCACCGGAGGTTTTCATCAGATCTTTGATACGCTCGGTAATGAACAGGTTGCCCTGTGCATCCAGCTGACCGGCATCACCGGTTTTCAGCCAGCCATCGTCGGTAAAGGTACGAGCAGTTTCTTCTGGTTTATTGAAGTAACCACGCATCACCGTTGGGCCACGCACCTGGATCTCGTTTTCCTCACCAATGCGCACTTCGACGCCCGGTAGCGGGGTGCCGATAGAGCCGAAACGGTACTCATCATCTTCCCAGCAAGACACGGTGGCACAGGTTTCGGTCATGCCGTAGCCGTACTTGACGTTAATGCCGATGGACTGGAAGAACAGGTTAATCTTGTCATCCAACTTAGCGCCAGAAGTTGGCATAAAGCGAGTTCGACCGCCCAGCGCGCCACGCAGCTTGCTCAACACCAGCTTGTCCGCCAGACGGAAGCTGGCCGCCAACAAGGCCGATGGCTGACGTTGTTCACGCAGACACCAATAGTGCCGCTCACCGGTTTTGACCGCCCAGTGGAACATCAATCGGCGCAGCAGTGGCGCTTTAGCCACTTTGTCCTGAATGGCACTGAACACTTTCTCGTAGAAACGCGGCACCGCGCACATCACGGTCGGTTTCACCGCACCAATGGCCGACTGTACCTTGTGTGGATCGCGCAAGAAGACGTTTACCGCACCGCGATGCAGCACATAGAAGCACCATGCGCGCTCAAAGACGTGAGACAGTGGCAAGAAACTTAACGATACATCCTCTTCGGTCAGGCTGAGGCGCTCGTCATGCAGATGCAGCTGCGTGGCGATGCTGCGATAATCCAACATCACCCCTTTTGGTTCACCGGTGGTGCCAGAGGTGTAGATCAAGGTAAACAGATCATCCAACGAATGCTCGGCGATCCGCTGCTCCAGCACGCTATCCCACTCTGGACAACCTTGCTGACGAAAATCGGCCAAATGACAGGCAATGCTGCAACCTTTGAGATCCACTTTCGGATCTAAGGCGATAATGTGAGTCAGTTGTGGACACAACGCTTGCAGTTCGATGGCGGCATTCATCTGCGCCTGCTCACCGACAAACAAAATTCGGATCTCGGCATCATCCAACACATAGGCCGTCTGCGCGGCGGTGTTGGTGGCATAAATCGGCACCGTGATGGCACGCAGGTGCAAAATGGCCATATCGGTGATGGTCCACTCGGCCATGTTCTGGGAAAAAATAGCGACGCGCTCTTGCACGCCAACCCGCAGGCTCAGTAACGCACGGGCGGTGGCGCGCAGACGCTCATTGACATCCTGCCAGCAGATATCAACCCAGCTCTTGCCCTGCTGATCACGCATGGCAACCTTGGCTGGATTGCGGGTAATCTGATCCTGAATTCGCTCGATCAGGTGATAACCTTGCATTTTCCACCTTTCAGTTCTTTGGATTTCAGCGTACAAGTGTACGCTTAGATGACAACAAGTGTAACTGAACTTATCTGTGGAAGAAAAGGATTTAAACGTCTGTTTATGCCTAATCCCTCACAATATGAGGGATATTCAGGATAACATTTTGTCATCACGCTGATTTGTATGGCTTTTTAAGTAGAAGATAGTGGTGATGTCATCACCGCCGACGAGTCCGGCAGCCAGCTCTGTACGTTTTCCGCTACACCACATGGAAAGCGTACTGCATCCCACAGGCGCTGCCGCAAGGCGTGGGGAAAACGCCAATCGCCCCCCGCTATCCAACCAGCAATCCCCTGCGCCACATCCGGAAAACACACGCGCCCGGCGCCAGGACTGGCGAGCCAGCGAATCAGAGGCGCGACATCCATATCGTAGAGACGGGTCGCCAAACCCAACAACTCGAGCGCCAGCACGTTGCTTTGCTGTTCAAACTGACCATAGAGCGGTTTTAACAACAATTTTTTTCCTAGCACCATCGCCTCCGAAGGTAACTCAAAGCCAGCGTTCGCCACCACCCCATGGCAAGCGTGCAGCGCTGTACGAAATCCACCCAGAGAAAGAGGCTTTAACGTGATGTTTTTTATTACAATTTCACTCTTTACCTGCGGATGAAAACAGTCAAAGGCCGTCTGTGGACATTGCTGTAGCCATACGGTGATCGCAAACAGCTCTTCAAAGGGCAAATAGACCACTACGCGGCCATTATCTGTCACGTCATCGGTACAGCGCGTAGCAATAATCGGCGGCAAAATAGGGCTGTTATAATGAAACCAGTGCAATCCCACACTGTGCTGTACCGGCGCAAACTGGCGGATCAACACGCGGCTAAGCGCATTTTCCCCTTCGGTTGGGATTGGGGATAAAAATGCGGCCTGATGGCTGATACTCAAGCTCGGTACGCCAGCCCGACGCGCAGCCCACGCGGTGACTGGTTCAAAATCACTGATCACCGCATCATAGCCACGCAGGGAAAGCGTTCGTACATCGCGGACAAATTCAGCCAGATGGTTGTGGCGCCATGTTCCCAGCAGATCGACCCGCCCATCACGCGATACAAAGCTCAATCCACGTCGCAATTGGTACGCGCCAAACGGCTGCATATCAAAATAATCCTCTGCCGATCGCCCAGAGCACAGGACATCCACCTCGATACCGCGCTGGCGCAGTGCGGGCACCAATTCGCGAGCGCGAGACAGATGGCCATTACCGGTGCCCTGAATACCATATAACACTCTCATAACCACTCCACCGCCACATTGGCGCAGCCAAGGCCGAGCAGAGCGCCGGCCACAATATCGGTCATGTAATGCACGCCGAGTAATACCCGAGATAGGCCAATCAACGCTGCCCAACACAGGGCCGGCAACAACCACAGCGGATAGAGGAAGGCGACGACGCCACAGACCAAAAACGCCGCGGCGGTATGGCCAGAAGGCAAACTGTAACGATCGGAGGGCACGATAAAACACGGTAGGTTCAGCGGGCGATGACGCCGAATGGCATTTTTCAATAGCCAATACAGCGGCAGCTCCAAGGCAAATGCCAGCAACAGCGTCATAAAAAATGCACGGCCATGTACCGGCTCCCAACGCAATAACGCCACCGCCAGCAGCAGATACCAAGGACCGTCACCGGTACGTGAAATCAGTCGGCATACCCCAGCGACTTCGCGGTTAAAACGGTGACACAGGCAAAACGTGGAGAGCGCCAGATCCAACTGTTGTAGACGCAGGCGCGGCGACAAACGTGACAAGGCCATACTCAGCTCCCAGATAATAAGGCACCGCGCGCAATACGCGGCCTCAACCTGTATTTACCCTATAAATCTGAGATGACATTTGTTTGATGTTTTTGCAGCAGTTTGATTTCTAGTGCAGCAAACGGTTGACACAGAGACAACATCTGAAGTATCACATATCACAAGCGATTAAATTTACGCCGCACAAAATACCAAGATCCATCCCAAAGACATTGACCGAGATACGTTAATAATGATGAACCTTCGCGCCCTGTTACTAAACCTACTGCTACTCGCTGCCCACCAGCGCGGGTTCGCTCGAGGTTTGTCTTAAAGGTACAGTGCCGCAAGTTCAGACATCCACCTCCAAGCCCGCGCCGTCTGCGCGGGCTTTTTTTTCCGCGTGACGACAGGGATTGAACGCAACTTAAGGAAGGAGAGCGCCACCATGAGCAATCAGGTGATCATATTCGATACCACCCTGCGCGACGGCGAGCAGGCTCTGCGAGCCAGCCTGAGCGTAAAAGAAAAACTGCAAATTGCCTTTGCGCTGGAGCGCCTCGGTGTCGATGTGATGGAGGTAGGTTTTCCGGTCTCCTCGCCGGGGGATTTTGAATCGGTGCAAACCATCGCTCGTCATATTAAGCAGAGCCGGGTCTGCGCCTTAGCCCGCGCGGTGGACAAAGATATTGATGTGGCCGCCGAAGCCCTGAGCGTGGCCGAGGCGTTTCGGATCCATACCTTTATTGCCACCTCGACGCTGCATATCGAGTCGAAACTGCGCCGCAGTTTCGATGATGTGCTGGAGATGGCGGTGCACGCCGTGACCCGCGCCCGTCGCTATACCGATGATGTGGAGTTTTCCTGTGAAGACGCCGGTCGCACTCCGATTGATAATCTGTGTCGGGTGGTAGAGGCGGCGATTAAAGCCGGCGCCCGCACCATCAATATTCCGGACACCGTCGGTTACACCATCCCCAGCCAGTTTGGTGGCATCATCGAGACTCTGTTTAATCGGGTGCCGAATATCGATCAGGCGGTGATCTCGGTGCATTGTCATAACGATCTGGGGCTGTCGGTGGCCAACTCGATTGCGGCGGTGCAAGCTGGCGCGCGCCAAATTGAATGTACCGTCAACGGCATCGGCGAGCGCGCCGGTAACTGCTCGCTGGAAGAGATCGCCATGATCATCCGTACCCGCGCCGATCTGTTGAATGTGCACACCCACATCCATCATCACGATATCTATCGCACCAGCCAGCTGGTCAGTCAGCTGTGCAATATGCCGATCCAACCGAACAAGGCGATTGTCGGTGCCAATGCCTTCGCCCACTCCTCCGGTATTCACCAAGATGGCGTGCTGAAGAACAAATCGACCTACGAGATCATTACCCCCGAATCGATTGGCCTGAACCAGAACCAGCTGAATCTGACCTCGCGCTCTGGCCGCGCCGCCGTGAAACACCGGATGGATGCCATGGGCTACAACGAGGGCAGTTACGATCTGGACAGCTTGTACGCCGCGTTTTTGAAACTGGCCGACAAGAAAGGTCAGGTGTTTGACTATGACTTGGAGGCCTTGGCCTTCATCAACATGCAGCAAGAAGATCCGGAGCATTTTCATCTGGATTACCTGAGCGTGCAATCGGGCGGCAGCGTGATGGCTACCGCCTCGGTACGCTTGCGCTGTGGCGAAGACACAGTATCCGAAGCGGCCACCGGCAATGGCCCGGTCGATGCGGTCTATCAGTGCATCACCCGTCTGACCGGTTACGAAATCCAAATCGTCAATTATCAGTTGTCGGCCAAAGGCCAAGGCAAAGATGCCCTCGGACAAGTCGACATCGTGGCCGATTATCAAGGGCGGCGCTTCCACGGCGTCGGGCTGGCCACCGATATTATCGAATCCTCAGCCCAAGCCTTGGTGCATGTGCTAAACGCCATCCACCGCGCCGAACGGGTATCGGAACAAAAACAACGAATTCAGCAACGTAATATTGAGGCCTCACAACCATGACAGGGACTATGACAGAAGCTAAAGGGAATTACCGGATCGCCGTCTTGCCGGGCGATGGGATTGGCCCGGAAGTGATGCAAGAAGCGCGTAAAGTGCTGGCAGCCGTAGCGCAGCGCTTCCATCTGCACTTTGATTTACAAGAATTCGATGTCGGCGGCATTGCCATTGACCATCATGGCACCCCGCTGCCCACGGCCACTGTCGCGGGCTGTGAAGCGGCGCAAGCCATTTTGTTCGGCTCGGTGGGCGGCCCAAAATGGGAGCACCTGCCACCGGCTGAGCAACCGGAGCGTGGCGCGCTGCTGCCGCTGCGTAAACACTTCCAACTGTTTGCTAATTTGCGCCCGGCTACCTTGTATGCCGGACTGGAAAGTTTTTGCCCACTGCGCGCCGATATCGCAGAACGTGGCTTTGATATCCTGTGTGTCCGTGAGCTGACCGGTGGTATTTATTTTGGCCAACCGAAAGGCCGTGCCGGTAGCGGCGCTGAAGAGCACGCCTTTGACACCGAAATTTATTACCGCCCTGAGATCGAGCGCATCGCTCACATGGCCTTTACCGCTGCACGCGTACGCCGCCACAAAGTCACCTCGGTAGATAAAGCCAACGTGCTGCAAAGCTCACTGCTGTGGCGCGAGGTGGTCTGTCAGGTAGCCAAAGAATATCCAGATGTGCAACTCGAACACATCTATATCGATAACGCCACCATGCAGCTGATCAAAGCGCCGGATCAGTTCGATGTGTTGCTGTGCTCCAACCTGTTCGGCGACATCCTGTCGGACGAGTGCGCGATGATCACCGGCTCGATGGGCATGCTGCCGTCGGCCAGCCTCAACGCCAGCCGTTTTGGTCTGTATGAACCCGCCGGTGGCTCGGCGCCGGATATCGCCGGGAAAAATATCGCCAACCCAATTGCACAAATTCTGTCGGCCGCCTTGATGCTGCGCTACAGCTTTGGCGAAGACGCGGCGGCGCAGGCCATCGAGCACGCGGTAACCCAAACGCTGGCTAGCGGGATCCGCACGGCCGATCTGGCCGGTCATGGCCCGGCCGTAAGCACGGCGGAAATGGGCAGCTGTATCGCCACCGCCATCACCCATGCCTAAGGAGCACGAACATGGCTAAAACCTTATACCAGAAATTATATGACGCCCATGTGGTTCACGCTGCCGAAGGCGAAACACCGCTGCTGTATATCGACCGCCATCTGGTACATGAAGTGACTTCGCCGCAAGCGTTCGATGGTCTGCGCGCCATGCAGCGTCCGGTACGTCAGCCGAGCAAAACCTTCGCCACCATGGATCACAACGTCTCCACCCAGACCCGTGATATTGCCGCTTCCGGCGAAATGGCGCGTATTCAGATGCAAGAGCTGGCGAAAAACTGCGCCGAGTTTGGCATCACCTTGTACGACTTGGATCACCCCAACCAAGGGATCGTGCATGTGATGGGGCCAGAGCAAGGGCTGACCCTGCCCGGTATGACCATTGTCTGCGGCGATTCGCACACCGCGACTCACGGCGCCTTTGGCGCACTGGCGTTCGGTATTGGCACTTCGGAAGTCGAGCATGTACTGGCGACCCAGACCCTGAAACAAGGTCGCGCCAAGACCATGAAAATCGAGGTGCAGGGGCAAACGGCCCCCGGGATCACCGCCAAAGATATCGTGCTGGCCATCATCGGTCGTACCGGCCATGCCGGTGGCACTGGCTATGTGGTGGAGTTTTGCGGCGAGGCCATCACGGCGCTGAGCATGGAAGGGCGCATGACGGTG
>JBOFCH010000152.1:0-2880 GCA_051645985.1 Plesiomonas sp.
TTACAAGCCTTGTTGTCGGACATGCGTGCTGCACTGGCGCGTATCGATTTGGATGAGCGCTTAGCGGATAGCCAGCTGCAAGCAGAAACTGATCGTATGCGCGCTGCGCTGCTCTCGTCGGTCTCCCATGATCTAAAAACACCGTTGGCGACCATTATGGGAGCCAGCGGAACACTGCTCGCTTACGATGAGAAAATTCCGGCCGAAGAGAAAACCGAACTGCTGCAATCTATACAAGAAGAAGCCGCGCGTTTGCGCAGTTATGTGCAGAACTTACTCGATATGACCCGTATCGGCTCACCGGATTTTCAGCTGAAACGGGAGTGGGTGGCCATTGAGGATCTGGTAGATGCCGCCTACCACCGCTTACAAGCTTCGTGGCGGCAGCATAAATTACTCATCCATATCGATCAGAATATTCCGTTGCTGTACGTGCACGGCGCGCTGATCGAACAAGTGCTGGTCAACGTGTTTGATAATGCGGCACGCTATTCACCGTCCGGTACGCCTATCGAGTTCAAAGTAGTCTTGGCACAGCCTGATATCATCATCGATATCATTGATATGGGAGCCGGCATTGCCGACGCAGATCGCAGTAAAATTTTCAATTTATTCTATACCCAGCCCGTGGGGGATTGTGGCAGTCGTGGTACGGGGCTGGGGTTGGCGATTTCCCGTGCCATGATCGAGGCCCACGGCGGAAAAATCTGGGCCTTTCCTGGTGTTAACAAAGTGGGAACCTGTATGCGAATTTCTCTCCCTGTTGTGCTTAATTCTCCGGAGAAATAATGGCTCATATTCTCATTATTGATGATGAACAAGCGATACGGCGTTTTTTACGGATCAGCTTGGTTGCCGAAGGACATACGGTCAGTGAAGGGATCGGCGTCACCGATGGAATCACACAATATCGTCGCGCCAGCCCGGAGCTGGTGATTTTGGACTTAGGGCTTCCAGATGGTGATGGGATACAAGTTCTAAATGAAATCAGAAAGTATCATCAGACTCCAGTTTTGGTGCTTTCAGCACGTGACTCAGAGCCAGATAAAGTCAAATTGTTGGATACCGGGGCGAATGATTATATGAGTAAGCCTTTTGGTATCAATGAGATGATGGCGCGGATCCGGGTGCTATTGCGCCAGCGCGTTGGTTTGGCGAGTAACACCGAATGTTGTTTCCCTGAATGTGGGCTAAAACTGGATATCAATAGTCATCAGGTGACGTTGCAGGGCAACGAAATTAACCTGTCGCGCAAAGAGTTTGCCTTGCTACAGGCCCTGATCAGCCACCCTGGTAAGTTACTGTTGCAAACACAGCTGCTGAATGACATTTGGGGGCCGAGCCATGTTGATGATACCCATTACTTGCGTATTGTTGTCGCGAATTTGCGTAAAAAACTCGGTGATAACTCGCAAGAGCCGATGTTTATTAAAACCGAGCCGGGGATTGGGTACTGTTTTATCGGTAAGTGATGTGTATCGGTAAATACAGGCGTGTACGGCGCGTTTTCATTCAACAGTGTATGTCTAAGGTGCGTCAAGGTACACCAAGCCTTCATCGCTAGGCTTGTTTGTGACTATTTTTGCAGAGTTATCTAGCTGTTTGCGCAATATATTGCGCACTTTTTGGTTTATTATGCTGATTGCGCAACTTTTGCCGGTGTATTTGAATAGTTTGAGCAAGAACTTGCTCAAATTAGTGTGAATTAAAATGCACTTATTTGTATCTTGTTGATTTATATGGCGTTTATTGATTGGCATAGAACATGCTTTAACCTTGATGAATTAGGGGCTATCCCTACCTATCATTTAAGGAGCATTGCAATGCCAACCCCATGTTATATCTCTATCGAAGGCAAAACCCAAGGTAACATCACTGCCGGTGCGTTCACTTCTGAGTCTGTTGGTAACATCTTTGTACAAGGCCACGAAGATGAAATGCTGGTGCAAGAGTTTAAGCATATCGTCACCGTGCCGACTGACCCACAATCTGGTCAGCCTGCCGGTCAGCGTGTTCATAAGCCATTCCAGTTTACTGTGGCACTGAACAAAGCCGTTCCTCTGATGTATAACTCCTTGGCCTCCGGTGAAATGCTGCCGACCGTGACCCTGAAGTGGTATCGCACCTCTGTCGAGGGTAAACAAGAGCACTTCTTCTCAACCATTCTGACTGATGCCACCATCGTGGATATCGACTGCCAGATGCCGCACTGCCAAGACCCATCCAAATCCGACTTCACCCAGCTGATTCAAGTCTCTCTGGCTTATCGCAAGATTGACTGGGAGCACACCGTTGCGGGCACTTCCGGTGCCGATGACTGGCGTGCCCCAATCGAAGCCTAATCCGCTTTATAGATGTATGAAAACTAAACAACCTGCTTCGGTAGCGAAGCGGGTCTTTACTGCTTTGTTATCTCTACTCCCCGATGACGCTAGGCGTGCAGGGATAACAAAGCAATACCAAGGAGAGAGACATGGCCAATCAAACCGGCTTGCAATTTACCGTTAACGTGGGTGAGTTGCCCGAATCGACCTTTGCTGTCGCTGAGTTTGCGTTACACGAGGCACTGAATAGTCCCTTTGAGCTTAACTTAGACCTCGCGAGTCACCAGCCTGATATCGATTTTGCGGCTGTGTTGGAGCAGCCCTGTGAGCTATTGATCTGGTTTGACGGCGATTTACAGCGCCGCATCAGTGGTGTGGTCAGCCAGTTCTCACAAGGTGACACTGGGTTTCGTCGCACCCGTTATAGCATGCAGGTAAAACCGGCGTTGTGGCGTTTATCCCTGCATCACAATGCCCGTATTTTCCAAACCCAGACACCGCAAGAGATTATCAGTATCTTGCTGCAAGAAATGGGCATTACCGATTATGCCTTTGC
>JBOFCH010000153.1:0-4163 GCA_051645985.1 Plesiomonas sp.
ACTATATACGCAATACCCGTGTGGAGAGATTCCCGAGCGGCCAAAGGGATCAGACTGTAAATCTGACGGCTCAGCCTTCGAAGGTTCGAATCCTTCTCTCTCCACCATTCCTTACAATGTATCGTGATGACTTTCATTACGCTGCTATATACGCAATACCCGTGTGGAGAGATTCCCGAGCGGCCAAAGGGATCAGACTGTAAATCTGACGGCTCAGCCTTCGAAGGTTCGAATCCTTCTCTCTCCACCATTTCTTCTCTACCTTCCTCATTGTTTATTGTTTCATCATTCCCATTTAAGTCTCATTTATTACCCCATGTCTCCATACGCCTCAGTTGCACAACATACCAATTCGCACTTTCAAACTGTGTGCTGAGTTGTTAGCATCAAAGCTTCATCTTTTAATGCCTGACGATAAGTGACTGCATACTATGAAGTTTATCTCCTTTAATATCAATGGATTACGGGCGAGACCGCATCAGCTGGAAGAAATAGTCACGCTGCATCAGCCGGATGTGATTGGTCTACAGGAGATCAAGGTTCACGATGACATGTTCCCGCTGGAGGACGTGGCCAAACTGGGCTATCACGTTTTCCACCACGGACAAAAAAGCCATTATGGTGTAGCGCTGCTGACCAAAGCCAAACCGTTGGCGGTGCGTAAAGGCTTTCCAACCGATGATGAGGATGCCCAGCGCCGAATGATCATGGCCGACTTGGCAACCCCAGCCGGTACGCTGACGGTATTGAACGGCTATTTCCCTCAAGGCGAAAGCCGCGATCACCCGACCAAATTCCCAGCCAAGCAAAAATTTTATGCTGATCTGATGGCCTATCTGACTGAGTACCATTCCCCAGATCAACCGATTGTGATCATGGGTGATATGAACATCAGTGCCACCGATCTGGATATTGGCATTGGCGAGGAAAATCGCAAGCGCTGGCTACGCACCGGCAAATGCTCATTCTTGCCAGAAGAGCGCGAATGGATGGATACCCTGTTGCAGTGGGGGCTGGTGGATACCTTCCGCGCCCTGCATCCAGATACGCATGACTGCTATTCGTGGTTTGATTATCGCTCCAAAGGCTTTGATGATAACCGGGGCCTGCGCATCGATCAGATCTTAGCCACTCGCCTGTTAGCGGAGCGCTGCAATGAAGCGGGCATTGATTACCAGACCCGCGGTATGGAAAAACCGTCTGATCATGCGCCGATCTGGGCCAATTTTACCCTCTAATGGGTGTGTTTTGGGGACGTTTTGTCGTCGTGTTTATTTATTATCACGCCTAAATAGTAACGGGTCGCAATTGCGACCCGTTTTCTGTTTACCGCGCTCTGCGTGCCATATGCCATTGCTGCTCCACGAGCATGACAACACCAAAATGACAATTACACCAGTGGCCGCAAATGACGTTGCCAATGGTTCTCCCAGCGCCGAAATCCCCACACCAGCAAAAATGTCAGCCCAAGGTACAGCACCGCCGCAAAGCTAAAGGCTTCAAACGGGGCATAAAACTGGGCGTACACATCACGAGCCGCACCGGTAATATCAATCACCGTGACCACACTGGCCAACGCCGTCGCATGCAGCATATAAATCACTTCATTGGCATACGCCGGCAACGCTCGCCGAAATGCTGACGGTAAAATAACCCGCCGGGTCATTTGCCATGATGACATGCCAAACGCCCGTGCGGCTTCCCGTTCACCACGCGGAGTGGCCTGCATCGCACCGCGCAAAATTTCGGTGGTATAGGCAGCGGTATTGAGGCTGAAAGCCAACAAGCAAGGATAAAGTGGATCTTGTAGCCATCGCCACCACAGGGTGTGCTGAATGCCCTCAATCATGGTTAAGCCGTAATACACGATATACAACTGAACTAACAGCGGTGTACCCCGAAACAAATACGTAAACATCCAGACCAATGACGAGGCGATACGCGAGCGACTACAACGAAGCACTGCCAAGGGAACGGCCAGCAGTAAACCTACCCATACAGAAACGATCAGCAGTTGTACCGTGGTGACTAGCCCATCCCAATAATGCAGCAAGGTTTCCGGTGTAAAAATGGCATTACCTTGTAGCCATTGCTGCACCGCAAGCGGTAATTTTTCTATCATGGCCTACTCCCGTACCACTCCGGCACTGTAATGGCGCAGCAGATAATACAAGCCGATTTCAGAAACTGAGGTCAGCGCCAGATACACCAAGATCACTGGGATAAAAAAGGTAAATGGCTCATGCACCGCTCCGGCGGCCTCTTTGGCCAGTTTTACCATGTCCGTCAAACCAATCACCGATGCCAGTGCAGTGGTTTTAATCAGCACCTGCCAGTTGTTACCTATCCCCGGTAAGGCATGGCGCATCATTTGCGGAAATAAGACCCGCCGAAACACCTGTCCTGCACTCATCCCGAAGGCGTGGGCAGCCTCCAGTTGTCCGCGCTCAACCGCCAAAAATGCGCCACGAAAGGTTTCCCCCATATACGCCCCAAAGATAAAGCCGATGGTCATGACGGCTGCGGTGAACTCATCAATATTGATGTACCACTCCAGTGCATAACGCGCATAGAGCCAGTCACCGATACTGTTGGCAATAATCTGGATCCCGAAAAAAATCAGCAGCATCAGCACCAGATCCGGTACACCGCGGATCACGGTAGTGTATAGCTGTCCTAACCAGCGCCAGCCTCGGTGTGAGGAGAGTTTAGCGCTGGCAGTCAGCAGTCCCAGCGCCAACGCGATAATGAGTGAAAGAAACGCCAGCTCCAGCGTCAGCCAAGCTCCGGCGAAAATAGACGGCCCGTAGCCGTGGAGATCTAACATACTGCGTCTCCCTGTCCTAACTGACAGCGTAAAGAGCCGGACATCCTGCCCGGCTTAATGGTCGAATACCCCATCGCGCATGGTATTGCTGATGGCAAATTACTTTTTCACGCTGTACTCAAAATACTGTTGCATGATTTTGTCGTAGGTGCCGTTATCTTTAACGGTTTTCAGCGCTTGGTTAAACTGCTCTCGCAGTTCATTATCGTTTTTACGAAATGCAGCGCCGACACCATCACCCAACTGTTCTTTTTCCCCGACGAGCTGGTATTTTTCACCATCTGCCGTTTTCAACAACGTACTTTCTCCGACTGGAAAATCGAGCAGCACCACATCTAAGCGGCCACCTTTCAGATCCATCACCACCTCATCACCGGTGTTATAACGGACAATTTGTGCTGTTTTTCCATGCTGCTTGGTTGCCGCAGTATCTTGAATGGTTCCGCGTTGCACCCCGATGCGCTTGCCTACCAGCGTATCCGGCTTGGCCGGATCGATAGACGAACCTTTGACTGCAAACCATGCACTTGGGGTGTTGTAATAAGGCTCAGAGAATGCCACTTTCGCCTTACGCTCTTCGTTAATCGACATCGAGGAGAAAATCACGTCATATTTACGTGCCAGCAAACCGGGAATGATCCCATCCCACGTCTGGACGACCCAATCACACTTCAAGTTAGCCTGCTGGCACACCGCATTCCCCAGATCAATTTCAAATCCGGTCAGCGTACCGTCTGGTTTTTTATATTCGAACGGCTCATACGGCACATCAACCGCAATGCGCACCTCTTTCCATTCTTTGGCTAGCGCCACACTGCTGCTCATCGCAGTGGCCATCACCAGCGCCATTACCAGAGCGTTTGGTTGTCTGTTGTATTTATTCAGCCATGCCATTGTGCGTCTCCTTCCCCTTGCTCGCGCGGTTTAAGCCATGCTCACCCAGTGGGTGACACACAGCACATACGTACCTTATGATTCAGACTCTGCTGTTCTTTCGTGTTATGTATTTCGCGTTGCGTATTTCGTGTTATCTAGTTTTATCTCTGTGCGGATCTCAATATTTAGGCGATAAAAAGCGTCGTAAACGCTCGGAGCGAGTCTGCAAGAACACCTCTTCCGGGGTCCCCTGCTCCTCAATGCGCCCTTGATGTAAAAAGACCACCTGATTAGACACTTCACGGGCGAAAGCCATTTCGTGTGTCACCACCAGCATCGTGCGCCCCTCTTCGGCCAGCGAGCGCATCACACTCAACACTTCTCCCACCAACTCTGGATCCAGCGCGGAGGTCGGCTCATCGAATAGCAGCACCGCAGGCTCTACCGCCAGCGCGCGGGC
>JBOFCH010000154.1:0-2681 GCA_051645985.1 Plesiomonas sp.
GGAAGCCGGGAATCTGGTGCGCAGTGTGGTGATTGAAGAAATGCTGCACATGAGCATTGCCTGTAATGTGCTCAATGCTATTGGCGGTCAGCCACAAATTAACAAGCCCGGGTTCGTGCCGACCTTTCCGGGGTCGTTACCCATGGGAGTTGGTGAAGATCGTGGATTGGTTGCCACGTTAGCACCGTTGACCAAAAAACAGGTCAAAACTGTCTTTATGGCGATTGAAGAGCCACTGAACCCGATTGATATTCCGGTTGAGAGACTCATGCTGGCAGCCGATCCATCCTATACCACGATCGGTGAATTCTATCAGGCGATTATTGACAAGATCACGCAGTTAGGAAACGGCATTTTTACCGGCGATCCAAGTCGTCAACTGGTCGATACCAAATGGTTCCCATCCGATGCGCTGTGGGCCGTGACGGATGTGGATAGTGCCTGCAGCGCGTTGCAATTGATTGTGGATCAGGGGGAGGGCAGCAGTAAGTCGCCGGTCGATGATGAGGGTGAGCTGGCACATTATTATCGCTTTGCTGAGATTTACTACGGCAAACGGCTGGTCAGAGATGCCACTTCACCGGTGGGCTGGTCATTCAGTGGGACGCCTGTGCCATTGAATCCGGATGACGTGTATAACCTGAAACAAAATGCGAAAGCGGAAGATTATCCGGCAGGCAGCGTCGCCCGACGTTATGCGGATCAGACCAATTACACCTATTCCTCACTCCTGAACTCACTGCACCATACCTTCAATGGGGAGCCGCAGCAGTTGGATCATGCGATGGGGCTGATGTATGAACTGCGTCTGAGTGTGCAGAAAATGGTGACTATTGATCTGGGCAATGGTGTGCATGCTGCGCCGCCGTTCCAGTATGTCGCAACCAACGTTTAAGGAGGCACAATGATGCGCAACTTGTTCGTCTTTCATGAGATCGTGACCCCATCGCCTTCAGGGCTATGCCGTTTTTATGGTGAAGTGTTTGGCTGGCGCTTTCAGCCGATGGATGATCAGGGGGCGTTGTGTGCCATTCTTTCAGACAGGCCCGGCGATGCGCCGGTTGGCTTACTGACGCAAACCTCGGTGGAGCCGGGGTTTGCCCAGGCCACGTTGTTTTACGTTCAGGTCGAGGATATTGATAGCTTTTTGCCCCGTGTTGTCGCGCTGGGCGGAGAAATCGTGATGCCTGCCACGTCGTCGTTGCTGGGGGAATGGCAGTATCGGCTGGCGGTGATTTCTGATCCGCAACAGAATCAGGTCGGTGTCATGGAGCCTGTGACCCGGGACGGGCAAGTTGTGCCTGTCCCGGTATCGCCTTTCCGGTTTAACGAGATTATTACGCCTGATCCGGTCAGTCTGGCGGATGAATTTTATGCGTCGCTGTTTGACTGGCAGATTCAAGAGACAGGCCCTTCGGATGCACCGTTCCTGACCATCAGTACAGGCCAGTCGTTGATGCCAGTGGGCGGGATTGCCAAAACGGCTGACAAAGCGGGATTTAATCATGTCGCCAGTTTTTATATTGAAGTGGCGGATGTGAAGGCTGCCCTGGGACAAGTTGAAGCATCGGGTGGTCAAATCGTCATGCCTGCGGTGCCTGTGCCTTTAGGAGATGACATGGTGACCATCGCCATGTTCACAGACCCGCAGAAGAACCAGCTTGGTTTAATCAGCCGAAGGGGAGGCAAATCATGAAACCGGGGTTCAGTTTATGCCGGTACGGGTTGTCTTTTTTCATCGCAATGATCCTGGGGTCGATGGGCACTGTTGGCACTTTTGGTCTTTTGGGCATGGCGGGACAAGCTGTCGCGGCGGAAGCGCCTGTCGCATCAGAAGAATCATCGGATGTTTATTTCACGATGGGGGTTCACAACACCCTTGGCTGTGAGCCGGCGAGTGTTTGTCTGCCAAAACGTCAGACGGGGGATCCCACTGATCCACAATATCCCAAATACTGGATCAGCGACTGGACCATGTTCCGAGTGTTTCAGAACTACCAGAATAATCCACCGCCGTATACCAATCCGCCGTCAACACTGAGTGCTCAGGATTATACAGTGTCGTACGGAACCACTTATTACGACAGCACTTACCGGCCAGCTGACGGGGATGGCGAGGGTGCGATGATGGAGCATTACAACAAGTACTGTCTGCCGATTTTCCCGATTCAGAATAACAACTACACCTGTTCCTTCATCTCGCTTGGGAATAAAGCTTATTTCCTGACATATCCGGAAGACCGGCCCGCGGATATGCCGGAATGTTGCTTGTTTTCGCCGGAGAACCATCCTCCACGACGTGATTTCATCAAACATTTGCCCTACAGTGCGACGCGCAGTGAGCGGCTGAATGGCTCAATTCAGGCCTACGCCCTAACACTGCAAGGGCCAGAGCCGATTTTGTTTGGGTATGCATTCAATAAAAATGCGTCACCGGATGCAAATACCGGCGTATGGTACCGGCATCCTCAGTCTTTCTATTTTTCCGGTGATGCCACGACAGCCAATGCGCCGATTGTCAGCCAGAATTACACGAGTTTTCGGGTGGTGACTCCAAATTAGTGCTGTAGTATTATTCGCCTTTTGGATAATAAATGGCAAAGATTGATGTGGTTTGCCCACGTTGCTCCAAAACTCAGGGTGTTATCCGTAATGGTCACTCTACTTCAGGTGCTCAGCTC
>JBOFCH010000155.1:0-4182 GCA_051645985.1 Plesiomonas sp.
TTTATTTTTCGATATGCCCTGCGCAGTAGCACAAAATGCTTTCGGCTTATCACAGACTACCCCTGCCTCTGGAATAAAGATATCCGGCGCAGTGAATACCAGAGAATCCAGTATTGCCGCTACGCTAATTACCGCCGAAAGTAAAATAATGAAGGGGTTCATGCATTATCCGCCTCTATACTGCTTACAGTATAGTGCAGGGATTTTGATTAGATCGCTTTTAAATCAATGACTAACACTAAGTAATTAAGTATGGATAACTAAACTAAAACAATTGATTTAATCTTGGTACCTTTGCTGTTGGCTAATAACTCAGCCTACACAGCAATAAGCCCGCCAGTTATTAGGCGGGCTATAATCGCTGACTTAACAATGCTTATCCCCTTTGCGGTTTCATTGCCCGTGACCAGAAACGGTTTTCCGTCGAACTTTTCATCGGATTACCATAGTGGTTAGCCGCCAGGATCATATTCAGCCGAGATAATCCTACCTCAACCCCACAATGTGCTTTCAGCACCGATGACAATTGCTTGGTTGTGAACTGATCTGAAAGTAACGTCCGACTCAAGTTCATGATAGTGGTGTCGTTAATTGATATCCGCATTTTCATTCTCTTTTATTGAATAACCATGCATTAAATCTATCAGTTCGAATCACCTAGCGTCTGTGATTTTTGTCACGTTTTTGGAATCTAAATTGCATTAGTGCGGCAAAATGTTTCTATGCATCCTCATGGTTGGCACCCTAAAACATTAGTTTAAAATCATATAATTAGAATTAATCATCGCAACTTTTGCTTTATATTTAATCAATTCAGCAAGACTGGACATATATCGCAACAGAAAGTACAGCGCGAGAACATGTGTCACGGCACCTCATTTCCATATAGAATAAAAGGAATAAAAATTCACTTGCACTCTCTAGCTCTAGCCGGCACATTTCCCATAATTGTCCATCACAGGGTTTATTCTATTGGCCGTTCCTGCGATCATGCAGTTGAAAGGATGACATTTCAGAAGAGGATATAAGCAATGCGCATTCTGCATACCATGTTACGTGTCGGCAACATGCAGCGCTCGATTCAGTTTTACACCCAAGTGCTCGGTATGAAACTGCTGCGTACCAGTGAAAATGAAGAGTACAAATATTCGCTGGCCTTCGTGGGATTTGGGGACGAGAGTTCTGGTGCGGTCATTGAGCTGACCTATAACTGGGGTGTCAGCGAGTATGAAATGGGTACCGCTTTTGGCCATATCGCGCTAGGCGTCGATGATGTAGCGGCGACCTGCGATGCTATCAAACACGCTGGCGGCAAAGTGATTCGTGAAGCTGGCCCGGTAAAAGGTGGCAGCACCATCATAGCTTTTGTTGAAGACCCAGACGGCTACAAAATTGAGCTGATCCAAAACAAGCAAGCATCACAAGGCTTGGGCTGAGCCACGAGTTAGACATTCGTTAGCGATCAAAAAAGCGCTGCCAATGACAGCGCTTTTTTCTGTACTTTTTCTGTACATCGTTGCTCAGAGTAAACTGAATAACTCGCGTTTAAAGATCTGCACTGCGAGAAAGCGAAATAATCAAGCGCCGGTTCAAGCCACGGTTAAGCGCCGAGCGATTATCGGCTACCGGACGCTGATCGCCGTGCACTTGTAGCTGAATTTGTTCCGGCTTTAACCCCTGCTTAACAAAATAGCTCTGCATATTCTCTGCCCGCTTGCGCGCTAGCTCTTCAGCATTCGCCGCAACTTCACGATCATCACTGTGTGCAGCCACCAACACCAGCTCAACATCCTTCAAATGACGGATATATTGCGCAATTTGATCCAATTTTTTCTGCGAATCAAACGTCAGCTTTTCACTGTTAGCTTGGTAGTGCAATACCGAATAGGCAATATCATCAAAGCTGTAGGGTAACAAACGCTGCACACACGCCAGATAGGTCTTATACGGCCCTTTAAAATGCACTGGCGACAAGCTCACTTGTACCCGCTCATTGTTGTAATACCAATCACGATAGCTGAGCGTGGGCAGACGCCCTTGCTCCAGCTCAGTCAGCATACGCCACGCATCTTGGCCGGTCACATAACCATCAAACTGTTTAAACAACTTAAGCGTACTGATGGTGCCAGCATTGGTTCCCGGCATCCAGCGCGGAGGGAGAGAAAGCAGCGTTGCCTGACGCGTTTCAGCCATTGGCCGGAACATTTGCAGTTCAAAATCGAGGTTAATTTTCTTGCTGGCATGTGAACTGAATACGCCGGTGCCATACCCCGGAACCGGATGCTCCAAACGGCACTCCAGCGGAGTATCTTGCGTCATGACCCAAGTCGAATCATCAATTCCGGCAAAAAACTGCCTTTCAGCCCGTAAAAAAGGGCTAAACAGCATCAAACCTGCTACTACAACTTTTTTTATCATTCGGTGGCAACTCCTGCGTATCATAGTGATTAGCGACCGCGGGAAGGAATACTTTAGTTAAGCGCCATAAATTGCAATAATAAGCCCTCTTTACTTTCACGCACGCTGATCTGTACAGCACCAAAGAGAAATCATGGCTAAAACTCTCAACCCGAATTGTCTGAGCGCTCGTTTCCGAGGCTATTTCCCTGTGGTTATTGATGTCGAAACCGCCGGGTTTAATGCGCAGACGGATGCCCTGCTGGAAATCGCGGCAGTTACGCTGAAAATGGATGAAGATGGTTGGTTAATGCCGGATCAAAAACTGAGCTTCAACGTTGAGCCATTTGAAGGTGCCAATCTCAATCCGGAAGCCTTGGCGTTTACCGGAATTGATCCGCATAACCCACTACGTGGCGCCGTCAGCGAATATGATGCCTTACACGAAATCTTCAAGCTGGTTCGTAAAGGACAAAAAGACAACGAATGTAACCGCGCCATAGTGGTCGCTCATAATGCTGCATTTGACCACGGCTTTCTGATGGCTGCCGCTGAACGCGCGGGTCTGAAGCGTAACCCATTCCACCCATTTGCTACTTTCGATACTGCGGCACTCAGCGGCTTGGTTTTGGGGCAAACGGTGCTGGCCAAAGCCTGCCAAACCGCCCAAATCCCGTTTGATAATAATCAGGCTCACTCTGCATTGTACGATACTGAGCGTACCGCAGAGCTATTTTGCGAACTGGTCAACCGCTGGAAGCGCCTTGGCGGATGGCCTCTGGCGTTTACGCCATCAGAAGATGATGACGCACAAGAAGCCGCTAGCTGATAACTCAGCTCCGTTGCCAACGTTTAGCTGAGTCAGCATCGAAAACATGACAATGAACCGGATGATTTTCGCAATAAAATCATCCGGTTTAGCCACTCGCATCGCTGAGAAAAGGCTTAACTCCACTTTTCTCCGTCTTTATGCTATACTTTGCTTGTATTATTCCGTATTACGAGCAAATTACGATGTCAATTGAGCAAATCTTACAAGAACGCAGCGGCTCACGCTGTGAACTCTGCGGAAGTGAGAATAACCTTTCTGCTTATTCTGTCCCTCACTCAGCCTCTGATGATGCGGATCATTCCGTACTTCTGTGTGATACATGCCGTAATCAGATCGAAAACCCTGAAACTGCCGATCAGGCTCACTGGCGTTGTTTGAACGATAGCATGTGGAGTCAGGTTCCTGCGGTGCAGGTGATGGCATGGCGTCAGCTGAAGAGTCTGTCTCACGAAGTGTGGGCACAGGATCTGCTGGATATGCTGTATCTGGATGAAGAAACGCTGGCATGGGCAGAAGCCGGTGTAACAGCCACCAGCAGCGATGACGATACACCACCGACTCTCGACAGCAACGGTAATGTGCTGCAAGACGGTGACTCCGTCACCCTGATCAAAGATCTGGTGGTTAAGGGTGCTAACTTCACCGCCAAGCGTGGCACCATGGTGAAGAATATTTCCCTGACCAGCAACCCAGAGCACATTGAAGGCCGTGTGAACGGTGTACAAATCGTTCTGGTTGCCAACTTCCTGAAAAAAGCCTAATCCAGCGGTTAAAGAAACATTTCGTTTCTTCTCTATACCCCTGACAATACGACTGCCCGTTACAATATATACTCGATGTATATTGTCAGGCGGTCGTTTTTTTATCTGTGATTTTCATCGCACACGTCTTTTCCCGCCAGCATGGCACGACCAACCGATAACGAAATGAGTCGGTCACAAAACTGATGGAAA
>JBOFCH010000156.1:0-5388 GCA_051645985.1 Plesiomonas sp.
GGAGCCCACGGTCAGGCCGCTGGCGTATTGAGTCGGGTTATGGGTCGCGCCGCGTAAGGTCTGGCCGAGATCGGCTCCCGCCAATAAACGCAGCTCGCCGCCTAGCAGCGGGTAGCGGGAGATGAGATCGTTACGCCAGAATACGCCACTGTCGGCAGCCACATTGCTCGATGAAAAACCGCGGACGGCATAGGTGTCTGAAACGGTAAACCACTCGATCCCCGGTAGCGGATCGGCGCTGTATTGCGCCGCCAGCTGGTTATGCCATTGCAGGTTCAAGCCAGCAGGCTGAAAGTAGCGGTACAAGTCAGCATTTAACGTGAATTTGGTAAAGTGGCTATCGGGTAGACCTGACAAGCCACTGGATGGCGGCGCATCAGCGCCGAGCCACGGCGTACCTTGATCCACTGAGGCGCTCAGACTCACTAAGCCGCGATCGAGAATGTGCATCCGCGCCGCACTCAGTGATAGCACACTGAGCGTCGGGCTACTGATCTCCAACAAGGCGTCGGCAAAGTAATTGCGGCTTTGTTTGCGTGTCAGTTGCACTGACAGGGTATTGATGCTGCGTTGATCACGCGCCACCACATAATCGGCGCGTAATCCGGCTTGATCCGTGTGGCCACTGAGCTGTACCGAATAAATTTGCAGTGGCTGAGTGTTTAGATAATCGCTGTGGCTGGCAAAGGCACTAAAGGTGGCATAGCCATACGGCACGCTGTAGAGCAGGGTATAGCTGCGATTGTAGCGCTCGGTATCATCGGTCAGCGTACTGGCGGCGCTCAGGTTTAGGCTATCTGACAGGCCGAGCGGGCTATCCAGCGCAGCGCTCAGGCGGGTTTGCCAGCGGCCGGTACTCTTTTGGCCTTCGTTATCCGTGCTGCCGGTCAGGTGCCAGCGCTTATCTGGTCGGTTGAGCAGGCGGATCACCGAGCCACCGGGAGTGTGTCCCGGCAGGATATCGGCTTGCACGTGATTGGCGGCCAGTCGATTAGCCTGATCCAGCGCTTGATCCAGATCGCGGATATTCAACGGTTGGCCGGTTTTGCTCGGCAGTAAGGTGGCGCTATTAACCAGCACGCTGTCGCCTTCGATGGCCTCTAGATGGCCTTCAACCACCTGCAAAGTCAGCGCGCCATCGGCATCTACCGGCAGTAAGATCACCCGAGCGGCGATGTAACCGCGCTGCAAATAAGCCTCGGTGAGCTGGCGGATCAACGCATTGAGCGCTGCGGTGGTGATGCATTGCGGCGAAACCTGCGGCAAGGTGGCTAGGCTGTGTTTGTCCAGCAGCGTGACACCGCGCAAGTAAACCGCAGACAGTGGCAGACATTGTGCGGATTCCGGTAATACCGCTGCCGGTGCTGACAATGGCGCGCTGCTACCTTGCTCTAACTGGCGATAACGTTGCTCTTCCAGCCAGCGGTTAAGCTGACGGCTGCTGTCTTGAATGGCCTGTCGTGGCACATCTGATCCGGGCAGCGGTTGCGTGTGGGCACTGTGACAGAACAATCCGCTGCTGATCAGTAATAGGGCTGTGACAAAATACCGGCATCCTGTCATTACTTACATCCTGTCTCCGGCTGCAAATGAGAATAAGAGTTATTTATTTGTCACTTATCGTCATGAAGCTGTTTATTTGTGTGATTTTTAAACCGTATTTAAACAGATAAGCAAAAGTTATGCCTTAACATGAGTATGCAATCCGTTGTGTGGTTATTTTTGGCCGCCGAAGCGAAGCGATCATGTGTGCAGGGGGGAGTAGGAGCACAGGGAAAATATCAGGGATAAGAGTAGGGATAAGAGCAGGGATAAGAGCCAATGAGTCGTGATAAAAATTCAGTAAGATCGAGCAGCAAGTGCTCGTCGATTTAAGGTACAACGGATAGACGTAAAGTAAGAAAAACGGCAACCCTGAAGGTTGCCGTGATCCGCCGGTAGTGAGCCGACGCTAACCCGCTCTGTACGATACCGGAACGTATAATACCGGTACGTATCATCGTCGATGATTAGATAAACAGTTTGGCGACTGCTTCTGGCTCCAGCTCATCACCTTCCAGATCGGCATTCCAGTTCAGACCCAGCAATACACCGTCTTCGGTCAGCGTCAGCAGCCATTCGTTCATGAACAGGTTCAGTGGGATAGGGGTTGGCACGAAGTCAGCCCACTCTTCATCACAATGGACACGGGCATCGGCCTCGTTTGACCAAAACGGCATCACTTCACCGTCTTCAAACTGGGTCGATTCCATTGACAGCCAGTCCACTTCATCCTGACACAGGCCCCAGACCACGCCGGTCTGCTGGGTTTCAGCGGCAAACAGGGCCAGATTGGCCTGTAGATCATTTCCTAATTGGCTCATGGCGTCACTCTCTCTATAAAACGCGCGTGTTAACGCGAAATGTACTGTGTCGCATGGTAACAGAAAATGGGTCAGGCCGTCTGCCGCTTTCCGGCGTGTATAAGCCCTTGTCCGCGTTTATTGCTACGCTGCTTTGCTGGCCTGAGTGTCGGGCGCAGAAGGTGCGGCAGAAGGTTCACTGATTTGGTATAAGCGATGCTCTGAGCAGGTTTCTTCGCAGTCACATACCCGTTCAATACCGGCTTGGCTTAAGCCCCCGCAGCTACCTTGAATCTGGCGTTTGGTTAGCAGCTGACCAATCATCATCAGCAAAATCAGAATGCCGAAGATCCCGAAGGCGATCAGATAAATCATAATATTTTCTCCTCAACAGGATAACCAATAAGCTTTTCTACCTGTTAATTTTAATCCTTGATTCAGAGTTCAGGAAATATTTGACGAAAAGAAAGTATTATATGCAGCGACATTTCTCTCTTAAATCCCTCAGATACAAAGTACTTACACACAACACTCTTATACA
The DNA here is from genome assembly GCA_051645985.1 of Plesiomonas sp. GTDB lineage: Bacteria > Pseudomonadota > Gammaproteobacteria > Enterobacterales > CAMTGL01 > Plesiomonas. The sequence goes on from JBOFCH010000156.1 coordinate 2,884, forward strand.
AAAAGGATTTCTACACACACTATCTATATAAAATAACCGGGTACACCCTGTCATCAGAAAATCAGTTTGAAACATCAGCAGTGATAACTGGCGGCAGCCAACTGCGGTAACCAAAAGCGCGACGCCCCAATATAATTAATGTGAGGCCCAGCATTAGTGCCATAACTAAAATGATAGCGATGATTTGTAGTGGCATAAAACTGCCAGAGAGTAGTGATACTAATGCACCGCTTGCAGGTACTGAACTCATATTCATTAGGCCAATTAACCCCATGGTCTTACCCAAGTGCTCTTTAGGGATCACTTGGCTGCGCACCGTACGTAGGTAAACACTGAACGAGCCGTCAAAAGCCATCAACACCGCATATCCGATCAGGTACATGGTGTAATCGACAGACATAGACATAACCGCACCGGCTAGGATCATCGCACAAAAAGAGACGGTTCCCAACGATGACAGGCCAAAGCGACGGGCAAATCGCGGTACAAAGAAGAACATAATGATGCTTACGATTGCCGCGGTGGTCTGCAACATGCCGAAATAGCGATCTGGCAGGTTGAACTCTTTTAAAATCACGGCCGCGCTGACCACGAGTGCCGCACCATACACAAGGTTCACCACCCAGGTCAATGCACAAAGATGCAGCAGGATTTTATTTTTTTTCAATACGTTCAGCGCAGTACGATTGGATTCCATGAGGATCCTAAATCCTATCTTTTCGGTAACGTTCAGATCGTGTGTTTCTAGGAAAAGATAGTTAATTGCAGAAATGGCAAACAATACGGCCGCCACGATCAGGATGCTATTAATACCACCGTGGGCCGAAATCGCTACGGCTATTGCTGGCCCCAGTACCATGGTTATTTGATCAACGCCTTGCAGTATCGAGTTAGCTTTAGGCAGTGTTTCAGCGGGAAGATGACGAGGTATCAATGCATCAGCGGCAATAAAATTGAGTACGTATGCAACAGAGAGTAACGCCATCATAGCCGCAAGTAGTGGAAATGTGGCCTTTGGATACCAGTACAGTATTAAAAAGGCAATCCCCATCAGTACGGCACGTCCTGCATCCACGTTGAAGAATATAAAACGCGGTTTAATGCGGTCTGCTATAAAGCCAGATAATGGGAAAAAGATGATACGGGGTAGCCACTCAATCACAAAAGCCAACGAAGAAAATGTGAGTGAGCCAGTGGCTTTTAGAATTGCCAGTGGGACAGCAAAAAGCAAAAACTGATCGCTCAGTGCTCCCATAAAGCGGGAAAAGACAAAACGTTTTAAGCCAAAGTGATTATCGTCCATGAAACCCTCTCATCCTGTTTGAGGCGTCGTTTGTGCGGTAGAGTTTTGCTGTGACCTGCATATTAACAATATATAATCAGGCATAGTGGTGAGCCTCTAGCTATTCATGACTAGCAATAAATCAGCGTCACGACCCTTTGTTGAACATCATACGATTCAGTGATAGTTTGACTAGAGAATTGATAAGCGAAAGAGCTATGCGTGAAGAGCATAAATGAGTTAACAGAAGTTCTACCGAGTTTGATTCTTTTTATTCAAGTTGTTGAAAAAGGTAGCTTTTCATCTGCTGCGCGTGCTTTATCCATGACGCCTTCCTCGGTCAGTCGAATGATTGACCGTTTAGAGAAACGCCTGAATCTGGTTTTGTTTACCCGTACCACTCGTAATCTGGCGATCACCGACGCTGGGCAGGAAATATTTCATCAGGCGTTAATAGTCATTGCTGCTACAAATACACTATTTTCACAGGCTGACAGTTATAGTGACAAGCCAAAAGGGTTACTGCGTATTACAGCTCCAAATACGTTGGGGAAAATATTGCTAACCCCGTTTCTCCCGAGTTTTTTACGTCGCTATCCCGAGATTAATATTGAGTTGAATTTCTCTGATCAGGTCGTGAATCTAATGCATGACTCCTATGATCTTGCTTTACGTGTGACAGATGCCCCGCCAGTCAATATGGTGGCACGTGCGCTGATGCCAATTGATTATACGTTAGTCTGCGCTCAAGAATACGACCAACCGTTGCCAGAGATCCCAGTCCATCTTAGCCAGCACAATATTTTCTTTCCTAATGAACCGCAGTTTCGTGGTGAGTGGCATTTTTGGCGACATGATCAAATGGAAAGCGTACTGCTCACGCCTCGGTTGGTGATTAATAGCAGTGATGCGATGATAGATGCTATATTGCAGGGTATAGGTATAGCGCTGATCCCGACGTTTATTACTGATAGTTATTTACGGAATGGTCGCTTAAAACGAGTGCTGCCAGAATGGCGGATTGAAAATACCATACCGATGACCACCTATGCCATCACCTTACCGAATCGACTGTTGCCATTGAAAACGCGAGTATTTATTGACGATTTTATGTCGTGGCTGAAAACCAGAGTGGAATAGTAACCTATCTACCGTACGTGCCAGCCCATGTATTTAGCCTTCGTAGCACACCGATTTTATAGTGTTTTTTCGCATGACTAAAT